>JABMRZ010000425.1 GCA_013202315.1 Candidatus Tariuqbacter arcticus
GTCTTAGCGGGAATCCATACCCGATTTTCATTCAAAGTTGTGCCGGGAACAGGCATGAGGGTTTACTTTGAAAATGTAAAATGTAAAATTTAGAATGAAAAATGTTAATACTACCGGACTGAGGCATTATTTTCATGCTTGGTGGTGCGCCGTAGGCGCATTAGGGTTTACTTTGAAAATAGGGTTTAGGGTATGGGGTTTAGGCGCTTATTGCGCCGACAGAGAATTATCGATATTGCTTTATTCCGATATCAGATATTTCCACTTGTCATTTGTCACTTGTCATTAGTCATTTGTATTTTAAGCCAGGTACCAATGACTAAAGACAAATTCAACTGCACTGCAGGTGCCTCCTCTGCCGGGCGAAGTCTCGGACGAGGGGTAGATTCTTACAAATTCACTGCAAGAGTCCATATTTTATATTTATATAAGTGTTTGCGATTCAGAAAGATGCGGTCTTTTTCCTGGAGACATAAGACACGAGGCTTGAGATTATCTGTTCATAGTTTTCTGTTCGTGGTTTGTTGAAGTGCAAAATGATATGGAGATAATCGAAGTCAAGTCCAACCCGGACTATGAGATTGCCCGCGGATTATTCTTGGAATACGCCCGCGAAATAGAGATAGACCTGAGTTTTCAGGATTTCGATGTCGAAATCGGACAGCTTTCTGAACAATATGGATGCCCTGACGGTGTTATTTTACTTATTGAATATGAGGGCGGTATCGCCGGCTGTATTGGACTGAGGAAATTCCGCAATGGTGAAGGTGAAATAAAACGGTTATTTATACGCGAAAGATTCCGCGGCAAAGGGTTGGGGAAGATCTTGGTGAGTGAGATATTAAATAGAGCCAGGCAATTGAATTACAAATGCCTGAAGCTGGACACACTGCCCAATATGATTCCGGCGATTGAATTGTATAAATCATTCGGCTTCGTAGAAACGAAGCCCTATAGATATAATCCCATAGAAGGGGCGGTGTTTATGGAGTTGAAGCTGTGACGAAGATACTCGATTTATTTATAATGAGCGACATTAATCCTCGCATTGGACTTTGCGTAGGGGCGTTCAATTGAACGCCCCTAACAACATCGTGCAATTACTTTTGTTGTTTATTATTAATGTGCTCTTTCATTTCAAGACATTCCAGCCTTTAATTCATCTTTCCATTCAAAACCATCGGCGGTCTTATCCGGTTTTTTTCCATAGTTTAAAAGTATTCAACATACTTACAACCTAAAATTTTACAATTTTTCAAATTATCATTATATTTAAAGTCAAATTTGCATTCTTCAATTATGAGCATAAGTAATCAGGAAGAAATCTGCTTGATGCAAGCCGAAAGTTGATTGCCGCCTGCTTCGAGTGATTAACAAACCTGCAAATGCTGACCACCAACTCGCAACTCGAAACTAACAAACAAATTGGAGATAATAATGGTAGAACCTTTCAAAAATTGTCCTTTTACCGATTTTTCCGATCCTGATAATCGGGCGGCGATGGAAGCCGATATCGCCAAAGTTAAGTCCGAATTAGGGCGAGAATATCCTATAATCATCGGCGGCGAAGAAATCACCGATGTGGATAAATTCAAATCCATCAATCCCGCCGACCCCGATGAAGTCATCGGCGTATTCGCCAAAGGCACCAAGGAACTGGCGGTTAAAGCCCTTGAAACCGCCAATGAAAAATTCGAGGAATGGCGTTGGACCCCTCCCGAACACCGCGCCCGCTATCTGTTGAAAGCGGCTCAGATTATGAAGCAGCGCCGCCATGAAATCTCCGTCTGGATGATGCTGGAAACTTCCAAATCCTGGATTGAAGCTGACGCCGATGTCGCCGAAGCAATAGACTTCCTCGATTTTTACGGCAGGGAAATGATTAGATGGGGTGGGACGCAGGAAATCGTCCCCTTCCCCGGCGAAGACAACGAATTGTTGTACATCCCATTGGGGGCGGGAGCGGTTATACCGCCCTGGAACTTCCCCTGCGCAATATTGGTGGGGATGACTTCCGCGGCGATAGTCACCGGGAATACGGTGGTATTGAAACCGGCATCGACCGCTCCCGCTGTAGGCTATCAATTCTATAAGATAATGAAAGAAGCCGGACTGCCGGACGGGGTGTTAAATTTCCTGCCCGGGCCAGGGGGAGCTATCGGCGACACCATTATTCAGCACCCCAAAACGCGCTTCATCGCCTTCGCCGGTTCGATGGAGGTGGGTTTGCGGATAAACCGGCTGGCGGCTGAACTGTCCGAAGGGCAAATTTGGATTAAGCGGACAATTTTAGAGATGGGGGGAAAGGATTTCATCTTAGTCGACAGCGGCGCCGACCTTGAATTTGCAGCGGATCAGATTACTATCGCCGCTTACGGTTTCCAGGGACAAAAGTGCTCCGCCTGCAGCCGCACCATCATTCACAAGGATGTCTATGATGAATTGATTCCGATGTTGGTGGAACGGGCGGAAAAATTGACTCTGGGCAGACCGGAAACATTCGGCATCAATATGGGCGCGGTCATCGACCAAGCGGCTTTCAACAAGATTATGGAATACATCGAAATCGGTAAGACAGAAGGCGAGCTGTTGACCGGCGGCGAAAGATGGGGCGATAAAGGCTACTTCGTCCAACCGACAATCTTCGGCGGCATTAAACCGAATGACCGGCTGGCTCAGGAAGAAATTTTCGGTCCCGTCAATGCTTTAATCAAAGTCGACAGCTTCGAGGAGGGTATTGAGGTCGCCAACGGCACAATTTACGGCTTGACCGGAGCGTTTATCTCCAATAATCGCGAACATATCGAAATCGCCCGGCAGAGACTGCACTGCGGCAACCTTTACATCAACCGTAAATGCACCGGCGCGCTGGTCGGGGTTCAGCCTTTCGGCGGATTCAATATGTCCGGTACCGATTCCAAAGCCGGGGGGTCGGATTACCTGGGACTTTTCCTGCAGGCGAAATCGATTACCGAAAGATGGTGATTGGGAATTAGGAATTGGGATTTGGGAATTGGGAATTCGGAATTGGGAATTAGGAATTGGGAATTGGGGATTGGGAA
>JABMRZ010000426.1 GCA_013202315.1 Candidatus Tariuqbacter arcticus
GTATTTAAATATTGTAAAATGTGATTTGCGCAAGTAATTATTTCGTTCACTATAACTGCACTATTGTATATATAGTGAACATATATTCAGTAATTATAGGTGCGGTTATGGAAGACATTTTAGCCGTTTTCTACTTTCAAGAACAATTTCCCACAACCAACTAATTAAATAAAACATAGAAGGCAGGAAATGGACGATAATAAAACCTGTGAATCATGTTCCGAGAACAGTTGTTCCGCCAAAGAGCGCAAGCTTGGTGAAGAGGACAGCGCTTTCCAGGAAAGGCAAGCTTTGACCCAGCGCCTCTGCCAGATTAAGCATAAGATTATGGTGCTGTCAGGCAAAGGCGGTGTTGGTAAGAGCACGGTAGCGGTCAATTTAGCGGCGGCTTTAAGCCTGGCGGGGAAGCGCACCGGACTACTGGACATCGATATTCACGGTCCCAGCATCCCTAAGATGCTGAATCTGAACGGCGTTCCGGTGGGGGTCAAGGAACATACTATTTACCCGGTCGCCTACGATATTAACCTCAAAGTTATGTCCATCGGTTTACTGATGCAGGACAGAGATCAGGCGGTGATCTGGCGAGGCCCGATGAAGCATGGAGTCATCAAACAATTTCTGAAAGATGTGGAATGGGGCGAACTCGATTACTTAATCGTTGATTCACCGCCCGGGACCGGCGATGAACCCCTTTCCATCGCCCAGCTTATCCCCGATGCGGATGGTGCACTAATCGTCACCACCCCTCAGGAATTATCCATCGAGGATGTCCGAAAGTCGATTGGATTCTGCAGAACTTTGAAACTCCCTGTCCTGGGAGTGATAGAAAATATGAGCGGCTTCGTATGCCCACACTGCGGAAAAGTCACCGATATCTTCCGCTCCGGCGGCGGACAGCGAATGGCAGAAGAAATGGGCGTGCCCTTTTTAGGCAAAGTTCCATTAGACCCCGATATTGTCAACGCCAGCGACGCCGGACAGCCGTTCATCTCAAGCTTCGCTTCCAGTAAGACCGCCGATATTTTCAAACAAGTAGTGAAACCTTTACTGCATTTGAAACCGCGAGAAGCTGAAGTTGAAGGATGAGGTTATTTTAACCTGTATAGGCAATTCATAGTAGGGTGGTTTTTTACCCACCGTTATTATTCTTATGTATTGACTTTGAACATTGTATTACATCTTTGGTAGGGGTTTAATATATTAAATCCCTACAAAACAAGACAATAATTAAAGTTAATTGCAATACAATACCCAAAAACATTACATTTATACAATAGCCCATAGCCCATAGCCCACAGCCTATAGCCCAAAGCCTAATTCATCAGAATTAAAATGCGTCGAACCCTGCTCATAACCAACGATTATCCGCCGGTAGTTTCCGGAATCTCCACCTTTCTATACCAGCTTTGGAAGCGGCTCGATCCCGATTTTCACACAGTGCTAACCCCTCGGGTAACAGGAGGGAAGGAATTCGATCGAGGCAAGACGGTTCGGGTCATTCGTCATCCCTCATTCAGCGGTTCCGGCGGATTAGTTAAACTGATAAACGCTGTGGTGCAGTTTTTCTATGCCGCCTATTTGATTATATTCCGCGGGGTGAAAAGAATTTATGGTGGTCAAATTTGGGTTTCCGGCACCATCGGTTTATTAGCTAAGAAGATTTTCGGTATCCCTTATTATCTTTGGGTATACGGCGGCGAAACAACCTCTGTATATATGAGCGGCAGTTTCTCCGATTATTGGGCGAAAATCCTGTTGAAAAACGCGGGATCTCTGCTCACCATCTCCGATTATTGCCAGAAGGAATTCCTCGACTACGGTTTTCCGGCAGAAAAATGTCCGATTATCTTGCCCGGTGTCGACTCGACTGTTTTCACCCCTGGCGCTCCGCCGAAGGACTTGATAGTCAAGAGAAATACTTCCGGAAAGAAAATTCTACTCACCGTCGCTCGGATATCCGAACGAAAGGGGCACGATTTAGTCATCAGAGCGCTGCCTGAATTACTTGAGAAGCACCCTGACATTCTATATCTGATTGTCGGCAGGGGTTCTGATGAAGGGCGTCTCCAGGAATTGGCTGAACAACTCGGTGTATCTGAAATGGTGAAGTTCTGCGGCTTTGTCCCGGATGAAGAACTTCCCGATTACTATCGCCTTTGCGATATATATGTGATGCCTAACCGTGAAATCATCGACTCCACCGATTCCATCGAAGGATTCGGCATTTCCTTCATAGAAGCTTCAGCCTGCGCTAAACCGGTTATTGGCGGGAAATCGGGCGGCGCTATTGAAGCTGTCGCCGCTGGTATCAGCGGTTACCTCATCGATCCGAATTCAGTCGATGTATTTGTAGAAATAGTAGATAAGCTGCTTTCTGACCCTGACTTATGTGAGCAAATTGGTGGTCAGGGCAGGTGCAGAGTTGAAGAGGAGATGGATTGGCGGTATCAAACGGAGACTATCAACAAACTGGCTCGATGATTCATTCCGCTTTTTTTACTGTTATTTTGGGATAAGTTTTTGACTATTTTATCTGATTTTTATATCTTTTAATTTTAGGATTTAGGATTTGGGATTTAGGATTTGGGATTTAGGATTTAGGATTTGGGATTTAGGATTTGGGATTTAGGGTTTAGGGGTTAGTCCGCCAACCGGTGGAAAGCGCGTCGGGAATCGTTTTGTATATTGCAGCCGATTCCGGACAAGCCGAAATGAAATCTAGTGTCGCATCACAGCAATAATGATGGGTAAAGACGTTTCAGCTTTATTCTTGCATCAGTGGTTGTGAAGTGCCAATCAACCTTGGCACCAACTGCGTTGCGCTGCAACTCCCATTGACTGACCTCTTGCATAAGTGTA
>JABMRZ010000427.1 GCA_013202315.1 Candidatus Tariuqbacter arcticus
ATGCTGCTCATTTTCATTCTAAGCTGTGCCGGGAACCGGCATGAGGGTTTACTATGAAAATAAATGCAGTGTCAATACACGAACGGTGAATTTTCATATATGGTGATGGATGATCGCGAACCCAGCTATTCCCGATGGCTTAATGATTGTGTCCGGAATGATCCTGGCTGTCTTTTTCCTGCATATCCATCGTTTTGCTATCATTTGCCGGGGATTCTGATGGTTCAGCCTGGGAAGCTGCAAACATCTTGCGAGTCGCTTCTCGCAGTGATGATTCCGAATCGAGTAAAAACTGCCCGGAGACTACTATCTTTTCACCGGGGATTAATCCCTTTAGTATCTGGTATTTGTCATCCATAGCTTTTACTCCAACCTGAACCTCTCGAGCTGCAAAGCGGCCTTTATCAACTTCGATGAAAACGATATTTCTCTCTCCTGAATGAATAACCGCTTCTTTCGGCACCAACATTCCATTCTCAGCAATAGTGGAATGCATATTGATAGAAGCGAACATACCGGGTTTGATTTTAATACCGGGATTCCGGAATTCAAGTCTTACCTTCAGATCACGGTTCTTTTCATCAACTGTCGGCGAGACAAATGTCACCATTCCTTCCCATTTCTCTCCCGGCAGAGGGGGGATTGTCATCTCTGCGTGCGTACCCTTTTTGATGTATGGGATGTTTTCGTCGAACACAGAAACTTCAACCCAAATACTTGATAAATCAGCGATATGGTATAAATCTGTACCGGGCTTAACATATTGTCCTGGCAGGACTTTCTGCATTAAAACAACACCGCCAAAAGGTGAATAAATCGTTACCGTCTGTTTTGCTTTACCTTCGTTTATAATTCCATTCAGTTGATCACCTGTCAGATTGTAATTCAGTAAACGTAATTCAGCGGCTTCCAATGTCGATTTTACCGTCTCGTCGCCCGATTTATCACAAGTTTTCCATGCATTGAGATATTCTTCTTGTGATGAAAGCAATTCCGGTGAATAAATATCGAATAACGGGTCGCCTATTTCTACTTCCTGACCGGTTTCATTAACATATGTGTCTTCTATCCAACCCGAGAACCGGAGGTTGATAATGCTGATTTGATTTTCCGGTGAAACAACATAACCGACAGCTTTAAATTCTCTACTGATCGGCCCTGTTACCACCGTTGCCGTCCTTACGCCTATGTTTTGAGTTATTGCAGGATCGATACTGATCGCACCGGCATTTACTTCATTATCAAATACAGGCACTAAGTCCATACCCATTGGAGACTTTCCCGGTTTATCAGAGATATAATTAGGATCCATCGGTGCCCGCCAATAAAGAATTTTTCTTTCATCATCCTTTACTTGACTGACCGTAACATCCTGCTTCATCGGGGTAAGCTTCATATTGCATATCGGGCAGTCGCCGGGTTCCTCTTGTATAACATTTGGATGCATACCACAGGTATATAGTTGTTTTTGCTCTTTAACTGGTTCTGCGGAATCCATCTTTTTCATCGGTGTCAGTTTCATCTGGCATATGGGGCAATCTCCCGGTTCCTCCTGGATAACATTGGGATGCATACCGCAAGCGTATAGTTGTTTAGAAGCTTCTTGGTGAGCATGACTTGGCTGCGATGAAGAACCACCATATCCGAAGATTAGATAACTGACCAGGAAACCCAGCATAAAAACACCCACTGAGATTACTATTCTATTCATGCGCTTGTTGTTTTTCATTTTAATACTCTATTTATTTGAAAATACTCACTGATAATGATTTATTATTTATTCAAATTATATATCTCTGACCCAACGAAAGCTTCCAGCTGCGCAACCAGTAATCCGCGCTGCTGAATCAAATCATGCAGCTTAAGCTCTGCCTTCAGCCAGCCATTCTCAGCGTCGATCAATTGTGCGAAACCGGTATCGCCCGCACTGTAAGCCGATCTTGCAGCATTAAAGGCATTCCATGAACGGGCCAAAGTCTTATGCAGTTGAATCGAAATTGCCTCTTCTAAACCTTCAATTTCCTCTAACAGGGATTTTATCCTGCCTTCGACCTTCGATTGTGTATCTACAAGATTCAATTCTGCAGATTGAAGAGAAGAGTTGGCTGATTCTCGCTGATTACGATTTTTATTAATCCAGAGTGGAATGGTCGCTGAAATACCAACATTCCATGCATCTTTATCCGAATATTCATTGCCTAAATCATTATCACCGACAGCTAAATATCCAAACTGAACCGCAAAGTCAGGATAAGAAAGAGATTTTGCAAGATTCAGTTTAGCCGTGGATTTTAAAACAGAAGCTCTCGCCGATTCAATACTGGGATTATGGGTATCAGCTATAGTGATTAGTGTTTTTACATCAAGCAAAGGAATCAGTTTTTCTACTGCAGCCGTCTTGGGAAGGTTTAACTTGTTATCATCCAGAATCCCCTGTAAACTGGTCTGGAGAGCGTTTCTCTTACTTTCTAATGTTACAATTCTACCCTCAATACTGGATTGCATCGCTTGAATTCTAAGTAAAGCCGCCTGCGATGATTCTCCTGTTGAATACAGACTATTAGTCGATGCTTCCAGCTCGTTCCAAAGTTCAAATTCTTTTTGAGCAATTTCTATCTGCCTGTCAAGCCAATATGCTTGCCAGACTAATTTGCTGATTTGCTCTCTCAAACTGGCAATGGCTGCAGATTTGAATGCTTTGACTAATTTGTATTTTCCATCAGCAATTTCACTAAAAGCATTCAGCTTACCCGGCCAGGGGAATGGCTGTTTTACAGTCATCATCCAATCCTGGGGGCCTCCGCGAGTTGCAATAGGTGATGGTGCGTAAGAAAACCCAACCATCGGTTCTGGAAGATCGTCAGCCGTCTCAATGTCTTTCCGGGCGGAACTGACTGCGTTGTCTATGGCTTTCACAGCGGGAGCTAACTCGACATTTAGATATAGTGAATTAATTATGTCAACGGGATCTTCCTGAGCGGAAGCTATTAGATTGACAATCAGCAAAAGCAGAATTATTAGCACAAAAGATTTTTTCATTGTTCTCTTCCGAAATATATTTTCATCTAAAGGATTAAATCCTGTTTTAGCCGGTTGTTTAACCATAAACAACCAGCTCTATTTTCAGATACGCAGTAGTAGCAAAATAGATACGCAGTTACGAAAAAACTAATAGAATCGATGAGTTTACATTTTTACCCTGAAAATAGCATTTAGGATTTAGGATTTAGGATTTAGGGCGCTCTCATTCCCGCATGCTTTTAGCGGGAATCCA
>JABMRZ010000428.1 GCA_013202315.1 Candidatus Tariuqbacter arcticus
CTACATACCCCCCTTCTTACGCCGGTTCAAAAATAACAGTGTATTTGTATTGTGTCATTGAGGTCTTCATAATCTGGATATTAATGTCAAATGTCAGAGTAATTCTCTTATATCTTCTGCTGTCAAGCCTGCATCCTTTAAAATGCTGTTTAGTGTGCCCTTTTTAAGGTCTTTTCTATGGTAAGAGACAGTAACAGCAATTTTACGCGAAGGATGAATCATGGATATATGACTGCCTTTCTGACGGTCAATAATAAAACCGATTTTTTGAAGAGCGCGGATTAGTTGTTTGGGTTTAATGATCGGTAGTTCTTGACTCATTCTAAACAGTTACGGCGATTTGGTCGGTCAGAGTAATCTTAGCTTTGTCGTTTTCGGCGGGTATAGGAAGATCATTCGCCCTTAAAGTTTCGAGGTGTAAAGCGATCGCCTCCTTAGCCATTTCCTTGGCTTCTTCCAAAGTTTCGCCTTGAGTATAGCAGCCTGGCAGTGCGGGCACACGAACTATATACCCGCCTTCTTCCGCCGGTTCAAAAATAACCGTGTATTTGTATTGTGTCATTGTGGTCTCCATAATCTGGTTATTAATGTCAAATGTCAGAGTAATTCTCTTAGATCTTCTGCTGTCAAGCCTGCATCTTTTAAAATACCTTTTAATAGACCCTTTTTAAGGTCCCTACTGTGGCAGGGAATGATCACGCGTCTGTCAGGGAAGTCGGAATGTCTCATTGTGATGTGGCTGCCTCGTTGGTGGTGAACGAAAAAACCGGCTTTCTCAAGCGACCGGATAAGCCGCTTTGGTGTGATGACAGGAAGTTTAGGAGTCATTAGTTAGACGGATACGGCAACCCGGTCGGCAAGGGTCATATTAGCTATCGAGTCGTCTTCAATAGGGATTGGAAGCCCGTCTTTCTGAAGCGATTCAAGGTAACCTGCAATTGCCTCGTGAGCCATTTCCTTAGCTTCTTCTAAAGTTTCGCCTTGAGTATAGCAGCCTGGCAGTGCGGGCACACGAACCACATATCCGCCTTCTTCCGCCGGTTCGAAAATAACCGTGTATTTGTATTGTGTCATTGTGGTTTCCACATTAACAGACATATACTAAAGGTACACAGAATCCTTGCGATTGTCAATTATGTCCGTTGACCTATGCTTAATATTCAAACCCACAAAATCAGAACCCCGGTAATACCAATATTAATCAACCCCAGAGGCAGCAGCCATTTCCAGCCCAGACTCATCAATTGATCATAGCGGAAGCGGGGGTAAGTCCAGCGAATCAACAACTGCAGCCAGCAGAAGAATGTAACTTTTATGAAAAATGAAGATATTTGCAGCAGTACAACGATTAAATGGGGCAGATTCCATTCCCATCCCCAGGGGAAACTAAAACCGTCAGCATAGAGCCAGGGCACCTGCCAGCCGCCGAAGAATAGAGTTGTTGCCAGCATCGCCGCTATCACCACTTCCACGAATTCGGCAAAGAAGAACAATCCGAACTTCATCGAGCTGTATTCGGTCCAGAATCCTACGATTTCCGATTCGCCTTCGGGCAGGTTCATTGGGTCGCGCTTAGTTTCGGTATAAGCGGCGACGAAGAAGATGATGAAGCCCAGCGGCTGAACGAAAATCCCCCATTTGGGCAGGAAACCCCAGAGAAGGTCACCTTGTCCTTCAGCGATGCCGGTGAGACTGAGGGTGCCGTAGACCATAATTATACCGATGACGGAAAGCCCCAGCCCTATTTCATAGCTGACCATCTGCGCCGCCGCCCTCATTGCGCCCAAGAGGCTGAGCTTATTGTTGGAAGCCCATCCGCCGAGTATAGCTCCATATACCGCCAGCGAAGCGAAAGCGAAGACGAACAGCAGACCGACATCGATATCCGCCACCACCAGCGGTACAGCGAAACCGCCGATTATCAGTTGATCGCCGAAGGGAATGACCGCAAAAATCACCAGCCCGGAAAAGAAGGTTATCACCGGCGCCAGGCTGTGGATGAACCTGTCCCCCGCGGGGGGGATGAAGTCTTCCTTGAATATCATTTTAACCGCGTCGCAAATGATGTGAATCAAGCCCATCGCTCTTATGCCGAGGATGGCGGCGCGGTTGGCGCCGATGCGGTCCTGCATCAATGCGCTCTCTTTCCGTTCAGCCCAGGTTAGAAGGGTGGCGAACACCAATCCGGCGGTCAGAATGAACAGTCCTTTAACTATCACCGCAATTATTTCTAACAGCATATCCTATTTTCCTGAAGAGAATTTACTTTTAAAAAGGGATTAGGTGCTGGGGGTTAGGGATTAGTGAACAGTCATTCCAGCTTGACTGGAATCCCTTTTTATCAATCCTATGATAGTGGAATCCGTTTTTATAACTACTTTGGCATAAATCCAAGATGTCCTATTTTATCCCAGATTAAGCCCTTATATTCATCGGCGCTGTTGGCGAACGCTTCGAATAATTCGGCATCTGAAAAAGCTTTGAACTTATACCCCATTTCCCTGCCCAGCAATAGAATCGTCTGCCAAGCCCTTCGAGAATCGCCCAGCGGTTCGACGGCTTGATTGAAGCGCTGAACCCTGCCTTCAAAGTTGATGTAGGTGCCGTTGCCTTCGGCAAAGGCTGCGATTGGCAGGGCGAAGTGGGCGAATTCAATTGCGGGAACTTTCGTCCAATGCAGGATGCCGAAGAATTTCAGCTTCGCCAACGCGGCTTTATCCGCTTCACCCAATAATTCAACCGGGTCGCAGCATACCGCCAGCAGGTTTTGTATCTTACCCGCCTTTATAGCTTGAAGGATTTCCGGGAGCGATAAACCGCCTTCTCCGGGAGTCAATCCAATCATTTCAGCGGCGAAACTGTTGGGGTTGCGGTCGCTCATCTGCAGTAAATCATCAAGCTTTCCTTCGCTCACAGTGGGGAGCCGATAATCTACATTCACCACTCCTATTGCCGTTACCAGCTTTTTGAGAATGTAGAGCGCGCCGGTGGAAAGCTGGGGGGCGAGGATGACGGCGGTTTTAGACCTTCCGGCGCCGGATATGGCTTTTTTCAAGCGTGCGCCCATTTGACGGCGGGCTTCATCGTAATCAGTTTCGATTAAGCCGTTATCGGTGCGAATCAGCGCCTTTGTGAGTCTGTCCGGGGCGTCGATGTATTCACAGCCGTATCGCCCGGGGTCGCACATCCAGTATTTATTGACTTCCAAGTTTAATCGGGGCTTCAAGCGTTGGATGCGCCTTTCCTGCCGCTTCCAATTATGGTTGAGGTCGAAATGGATTTCGATATTGCATCCGCGGCTGCATCCGGGGCAGATGGAATCCACCGCCTGCAGATACCACGCCCGGCGTTTGAAGCGGAACCGGCGGTCGGTCAAGGCTCCCACCGGGCATAAATCGACCGCATTTCCGGTATAATCGTTATCCAATTTTTTATTAGGGAGGGGGGCGATTTCCGCGTAAGCGCCGCTGTTGTATATTTCTAATTCGTCCTTGCCGATAATTTCCCGGAAAAACCTGACACAGCGGGAACAAAGTATGCACCGTTCCGAGTCGAGTACTACATTGGGACCGAGGTCTACGACTTTGTGTTTGCGGAGTTTGGGCTCGTCCATTCGGCTGGGCTGGCGGTCATACTCCATATAATAATCCTGCAGCTTGCATTCGCCCGCTTCATCGCAGATGGGGCAGTCGAGCGGATGATTGAGCAGCAGGAATTCAATGACCGCGTTCTGAACTTGCGCAACGAGTTCCGATTCGGTGGTGATTTCCATCCCATCCGCAACGGTGGTGTTGCAGGCGATGGTCAGGCTTTTCCTGCCGTTCATCTGCACTTCAACCTGGCACATCCGGCAGCTGCCGGCGATTGACAATACCGGATGATAGCAGAAATGGGGTATTTCCACTCCCGCCTGACGGCAGGCGTCGATGAGGTTTGTTCCCTTGTCGAATTCGTGTTCAGCGCCGTTTATTTTAATCTTGGGCATAGGGTGACTCGAAGGTAATGATTTATATTCGATAAATGATGTTCGTTATTGATAATTGGCGGGTTAGGAACCCATTATGCATTCCCACGCTGGAGCGTGGGAACGAGGGTAAATTAGACAGCAATTATAAGCGAGTATTTCCTTATTATAAATGTACAACTTTTAAATTATTCCAAATGCTATTAAGGTGTTCTGCTGCAATAGACCTATGACAAGCTTTTGGGTCTCTTTCAACACAAAACAATACAACATTCTTTGCGTTCGTACCTAATATTTCTAAAAAATGGTTGAGATTGAAATTTTTTAAACACTCCTCTTTGTAGGCGTTTATGAATGATTGACTCAGACCATCTCTAAGCCTTTTTTTAGCGCCAATTTCCTTATCAGCTTTTTTCTGTTCATCTCTAACAATATTACTAGGCGCTAATTCTAAGTAATGAACATAATATATTCCTAATTCTTTTAGTTTCACTTGGAGGCGTTTGCTATTAACAAAAGCGTATTTTGAACCTCTTACACCCCGTCTTCTTCTAATATCGCAGAAAGTATCGATTTTAGCTTTTATCAATGTGTCGAAAAATTCTTCCTCTGTAAAACCGTAAACACCAATTGTAAAAATATTAACCATCAGAAAAGATGTCCTTGTCTTTCAAAAAAAATAGCCTTTTGATATGATTTATCTCCACGAATATGAATTACCTCTATTCCTCTTTTTAATAAAGAATGAGTGATAATGTATCCACGGTGACAAATGGCTGGATTTTCTTCACTACACATTATTGCTATTTTGAATTTATTTGAAAGTTCAATCAAGCGTTTAATTCCATTATCATACCATTTCCTTTGTTCAATTATTTCCAATTCGATCTCATTACTACTATTCAATACAGAATTATCAAAAGGGCGCCCGCCTAATATTTTTCCCATATCTATGTAATTAATGCTATGTTTTCTTAGTTCTTTTATTAAATTATGAATATCAAAATGTTTGGAATATCGACTATTGGGAACGGAACGCACTTCCACAATTGTATCTATTTCGTATATTTTTAATAGCTCAATAAAATGTTCCATTGTATGATTACTATGTCCTATTGTATAAATCATACTTGATCTCCCAGTTTTTTTTCATAATCTGCAAAAGTCTCACCATCAAACATATCGGGGATTGTAATTAGAGCAGTCACTTGTTTCCAATATTGCCCATGGAATTCCCTTGTCAAACCTATTCTTATATATCGAAAAGGATTATTGTTAAATATATTCATCATTTCATAACTATACCGTTTTCCGTTTCTAATCATCCAACGAACCTTTGCCAGTACTAATAAATCTGAAACGGGTATTTTTTCGAATATGTTTCTGCTATAATCTACAAAATTGATTCTAACCTTAAATTTTCCGTATTGATGCTCATCCCATATTCTTATTATCCCTCTTGCCTTGACAATAAATAAAGATTTATCCATTCTATCAATAGCTTCATTTAAATTACTTATCGACATTTTTTCTAAAACTTTGATTATTTCTTGGTTATTCAAGTGTCTGATATATTTAGGAGCAAAATTTTCGTTTACTATCCAATCTTCATTATGATGAATATGTTGAGGATCATATTTTATGAACTCCATTTCAACTAAATTGAAATGCCTGATGATTTGAGTCGCTCCTTCCATAACAAAATCGCGATTAATACCGCCAGGATAAACCGGTCTTACGAACCTCCAGGTTTCCGGATCAATGCCGCTTACACAGATATTCCCCCGTTCCATCCTCGTAATACCTGTTATAATCAGTTTTTTTCTAAATAACCCTTGTTTTTTACAAGTATCACAAAGTTGTCCTACACTGGATAGAATTGTATATGGTAATTCTTTATCACAAGCAACGCATCTTTCCTGAAGGATATTCATTATATCCTCTAAATCTGGTAATTAAACACTTATCCTTTTCTCCAATTCATCCCTGAATTTTTTAATGAACCCCCGAATGGGCATCGCCGCCCCTTTCCTCCAGGGGGCGGGAGCACCAACAGTAAACGATCATTTAAGACAAAAAGGTCTTTTAAAACTAGTTAACGATCTATTGGTATTCAACACTTATTGGTTAAAATGTTCATTCCGAAGTAATTAATTATCCTTCACTCTGCATCATATTTACATAATCTTTGCCGGACCAGGGTTTCGGTAATAATTTACCTTCCTTATTATATATTTCGATAGTTTCTTCAACAATACGGCATAATTCAGCAAACACTTCTAATTCGTCAGTTCCATGACAACCCCCATAAAACAATTCGGGGCAGCTGCCAATATAACAGCCATCCTCATCTGACCATTCGATTATCTTGACATATTTATCCAAAGTGTTCATTTTTGAGCCTTCTTTATTGCAAGCTTTACCGCTTGTTCCTGATAATGTTTGGCATCATCGCCTTCTTTTCCTGATATTGTGATAGGTTTTTTAACATCCGGATGCACATAATTTCGATGACCGCCCTTTCCGCCTCTGTAAATAAAACCAGCCCTTTTAAGGTCTCTGATTAAATCTCTTATTTTTCGCGGCATTAATTCTATTCTTGATATATATTTGATAAGTTAGTAAAAATGTAACTTAATTAGATATCTTCGCCTCCAATTCATCCCTAAATTTTTTAATGAATCCCCGAATCGGCATCGCCGCCGCCGCCCCCAAAGGACAGACGGTTTTGCCTTCAATATTATCGGTAATGTTCAACAGCAAATCCAAATCGCCTCTGCGCCCCTTGCCTTCATAAATCCGCTTGCAAATCAACGACATCCAGCGTGTGCCTTCCCGGCAGGGTGTGCACTGCCCGCATGATTCGTGCGCATAAAAGCGGGAGGTAATGTGCATAATTTCGCTGATGTCGGTATCCTCATCCATCACCATTACCGCCCCGGAACCGAGCATTGAACCGGCTTTCATCATCGAATCGAAATCCATAGACACATCGATTTCATCCGGCTTGAGCACGGGGGTCGAAGAACCGCCCGGTATCACCGCTTTAAGCTGTTTGCCGTTCCTGACGCCGCCGGCGTGTTCATAGATAATTTCGCGCAGGGAAGTCCCCATCGGCAGTTCAAATACGCCGGGATTGTTGACATGCCCGGATACGCCGTATAGCTTGTTCCCGCCGTTCCGTTCCACCCCCAGCGAAGCGAACCATTTCCCACCTTTTTCCACGATGAAGGGGACATAGGACAGGGTTTCCACATTGTTAATCACCGTCGGTCCGCCGAACAATCCCACCACCGCCGGGAAAGGCGGCTTTATCCGGGGCCAGCCCTTTTTGCCTTCCAGTGAATTCATAAGGGAAGTTTCTTCCCCGCAAATATACGCTCCCGCACCCGGGTGAGTGAACATATCCAGGCTGAACCCTGAACCGAGGATATTTTTTCCCAGATAACCGGCTTGGTATGCTTCGGCGATAGCCGCATCTAAGATTTTCTTGCCGTAGAAGAATTCGCCCCGGATGTAGATATAAGCCGTCGGCAGTCCCACCGCGTAACAGCAAATCGCCGCACCTTCTATCAACAGATGCGGGTCTTTTTCGATTATCTGGCGGTCTTTGAAAGTGCCGGGTTCGCCTTCATCGGCGTTGACGCAGAGGAAGCGGGGTTTATCCGACTGCTTGGGCACGAAGCCCCATTTGACCCCGGCGGGGAAACCCGCCCCGCCCAGCCCGCGCAGGTTAGCGGTTTTCACTTCCGCGGTGATGTCCTCCGGCTTCATTTTCAGCGCTTTTTTCAGGCGGGTGTAGGCGCCACGCTTGCGGGCTTCTTTAAGTTTGAAGCTATTGGGTATATCCCAAAGACGGCTGACTAATTTTTCTGCCATAATTTTTTGAAGGATTTAGGAATTGGGATTTAGGATTTAGGGGTCTTGGATTTTAAACTTTTTATTAAACTGTTCAACATCTTGCCAATTATTTCAATTCTTAAAAATAGATCATGCGATTGTAAATCAGTAATATATTTGAGTCTTTCCGCTATGATGACTTGAGTTTCAAGTTCTAGTAAAGAGCCTCTCGACATTCTAAGAAAATGGATATAATCCAATGTGGTACTCCTACCCCATCCCTCAGCGATATTTGATGGAATAGAAACAGCCGCCCTTTGCATTTGTGATATAAGTCCGAATTTTTCCCAGTTTGGAAAGTTCTTTGATATGGAATATACTTGTTCAACCAATTCAATCGCTTTACGCCATACTTCCAATTCCTTATAACTTTTCATTGTCTATCCCCTAATTCCCAATTCCCAATTCCTAATTCCCAAATCCCAATTCCTAA
>JABMRZ010000429.1 GCA_013202315.1 Candidatus Tariuqbacter arcticus
TAATTTTTGTATCTGATATTATTGTCAGTGTTGAGACAACCCTGACTCCACCGCCTGTTCAAGTTCTGTGGAGGCGGGATTGTCTCAATCCCGACATTTTAAAATGACAATTACTTATGTCGCTCGTTATAGGATCGCGCTTGGAGTTTTATCGCCGGATATTATTGGCTGTTGAAATTTTTAACTTTCTGCTCCAATTCATCGAACGCTTGTTGGGCGATGAATTTATTGTATAATTCCTCATTCTTTCTCGCCTCTTGTCTGGCATTTTGCAGTATCGCTTCCCGCGCAGCCAGAATGTTGTAAGAAGCGAGGGAATAATAAGTTCCGCGGCGGATGTCCCGCTTCATTATTTTACAGCCTTCGAGCACCATGGACCCAACCTGTTCGCTGACCGACAAGGTATATTCTCGGCTGATGACTCCCATTTCGCCGAGGTTGGTCTCTTCCATAAAATCCTTCATCAGGGTGCTTACTCTGGCTTTGACCTGAGTTACGATATCATCGCGGGCGCGCTGGTCGGCGGCTTTTTTAGCCAGCGCCGGATTTTGTTTAGCGGCTTCACCGACGCCGTAAAAGGCGTCTTCAGCGATGGGAGGATTGAGATACCAGTCCGGCACATCGGAAGAGCTTACCATTTTGTGTGAGCAGCCAAGGCTCAGGGCATAGACGGCGATTAAGAATACCGC
This sequence comes from Candidatus Tariuqbacter arcticus, assembly GCA_013202315.1. Taxonomy (GTDB): domain Bacteria; phylum Electryoneota; class Tariuqbacteria; order Tariuqbacterales; family Tariuqbacteraceae; genus Tariuqbacter; species Tariuqbacter arcticus. The sequence goes on from JABMRZ010000429.1 coordinate 690, forward strand.
TCCGATAATACGATACTTCATAGATTACTCCTTTTGGGTTGTTGGACTTGTGGATTTTTAATTTATAATAGAATAGAACAAATGAATTTATTAAAAACTGCTGCAGACTTTAAAGAAGTACTGAAAGAGTTATTCACTCCATCGTGGTAATATGCAGGCGGGCTTCCGCCAGGGCGTTCGATTCGTCGTTTTTAAACCGCCCGGATGACCTGGTCATTTCCAGGTAATCCTTCAAATCTTCGGTCAGCACTTGGTAACTTTCTCCCTCGAAAGCATAGGATGTGGTATGAAGCAGTGGAAAAGCCTGGGTTGCAAAGGAGGCTATGATAGTTTCACATCCAAAAGGCGTATAGCATCCGAACTCTTCCGGCAATGGGATGCCCTTGTTCACCATATCCTGGCCGATATAAAAATTCTGGTAGAGAACGGTTCTCACGCCGTTGCTCATCAGGTTGAGGATATTCACATAACCCGCCTGGCTAGACCGGACTCTCAGCCTGATGGTATCCCCCTGGTGGAAAACGATTCCATCAGAGCCCCGGTCAGTCCATATTTCTATAATAGCGTTAGCGTCTCGAATGTCGTTATCGGCGATTTTCTTCAAATCATCCTTGATTTTAATATAGTCCTTCGGTTCCACTTCCAATCCTTCATCGACAATCACCGAATTGGGAATTTCAACGAAACCGATAGCCGTCTGTTGGCCGGATCTAATACCGATGATACTCACCATCACATCCACCGATTTTTTGGTGGGGAGCATACGGCCCTCCATAATCCAATCAGCGCCTGATAATTCAGTAACTTCTCTGATGTGGTCGCGGCTGCCGGGGGTAAATCCACTGCGAAGCATCGGTATACTCCGCCAATCCCGGTCAAATTTCCTCATTAACTGCATTTTCAACCGTTCTCCCAAAGTGCTGGTGAATTCGGAATTTTCATAGTAAAAAGCGCCGGGAAGGATTTTAGCGCCGTCCGGCACCTGGCTTTCCAATTGATGCGCCAATATCAGGGCGGCGTCGGAGGTGGAAGCGACGGGCTGATTGATTACTTCCGATAATCTCTTGTGCACTTCAGCGCATGTGATAGAAGGAGTCAGTCCCTCGATGGAAATGGGAGTCTGATGGGTGACCCTGGCTATCGCAAGCGATTCGCTCAATCGGAGAAACATTGCGACACAGCGGGAATAAGCTTCGATCGCCTCTTCCATCTTTCCCGCTTCGGCGGCGGAATCACCGCTTCTCAGATATGTTTCGATGGACGAATGCGCTTGATGAGCTTCATCTATTGCGGCTAAATAAGCTCTGTAGCGATCAAGCAGAGCCAGCGCATACCCTGTTTTAGTTTTTTTGTCATAATGTTTCTTAATCACCAACCCGGTCAATTCTAAATTTGTTCTGGATTTAATTCGCATCCTGATTTGCGCATGAACTGTGCCGCTTATTTCCGACACTTCATCGATTATATGCGAATCTATCTTTATCCGAATCTGAGCGGCGAGTTCGGTGCGGGCGTTATTGCAGGCGCTGTTCAGGATTTCCTGCTGATTGTCTCCGCTTGAATTAGTGGCGAAAGCCTTCAAATATTGACTGCCGCTGTACAGCTGTTCTCGTTTTTCAGCGTCCAGCCAGGCGGGTTGTCTCCCGAAAGCGAAAACAGTCAGACACAGCTCGGCAATCAGCAATAAAGATATGATTCTGAAGCGCTTCATAACAACAATGAAAACAGTTTGATAGTGTGAAAGTGTGAAAGTATGAAAGAAAAAACATTCGTCGTAACCACAAGAGAACCAATGAACAATGTAGAGTGGCAAGCGGCATTATCAACTGCCCCGAACAAGACGCAGGCGATTAATTCTGGTTTTCGTGCTTTTTTCGGCAGAAAAAGACAGAGCATTGTATTTTGAAGATCTATAAAGCGCCAATCCGCCGGCTGGCGGAAAGCGCAAAGGATTTCACTTGATACTTGTTACTTGATACTTGTTACTTGATACTTGTTACTTGATACACATTCACTTTACCCCTTTTTGGTTCCGGCTCGTCCGGGTTAAGTTATAGTCAAAAATTATCCCGTCGAATAGAACAGACTACACCTCATCATATTGCAGGGGTTCAGTAATTTTTAGTAAATTCTTCTTTTAAGTATTTCCGCATCGGGTATTCCGATTCCTTCTCATTAAGGGGCAGCAAATGCTTGAACGGTTCGTCAGAGTCGAACGCCAGTATGGAGTGGCAGAGAGTGCAGTCGTTGGAAATTGAATTCCCCGCCTCATCCACCATATCGGGATTATGACAGCGGAAACAGCCGGGGCTACTGCGATGACCAATATGGTTCGGGTAACTGCCCCATTCAATCTCCATACCGGGATGAATATTGCGGTGATAAATTTCTTGTAAAACCTCTATTACGCTGTCTATGCGGGCGCTGTTTGAGCCGGAAAATTGGGGATAATTATCACGGTAAAAATTTTCCAACCTTATTCTTATCATTTTCCTGCCCCGGGCTTTATCGGGGTAATTTTTCGTTATCGCCGCCAATCCTTCGCGCTTGATGAATGGGATATTGCGTTTCAATATTCCCCTATCGATTCTGTAATCAATTGCATATTCGGGATTTTCGTAAATATGCGTGGCGCGATTGTGGCAGTCGATACAATCAAGCACTCGAATGGAGAATTCATCACCGCTTTCTTGATGGTGCATGCGTCTGTTATTGTAACGCTTGAATCCGCCCTCCGCCTGCCTCACTTCCACCCATTTGATTTTATAGCGTTTTTCATCGCTGTGCAGGTAGTGAACTTGATTCTTCGCGGCGATATGCCAGTGAATCCCGCTCGCAAGCCCTTCCTGACCGCTGCCGATTTTAAGGTTAAGCGTTGTATATTTCGGAGTTGACGCTTCATCGAAACCATAATGGGTGATGATTTTCAAATGGTTGCCGAGGAATTCATCCGGCCAGTGGCATTTCTCACAGGTTTCGCGGGCGGGTCGAAGATTTTGCACGGGCGTGGGTATCGGATTTTCATACAGGCTAAAAGTAAGCGAAATTATTTGCCAAGCGCCGTTGATTTTCGCATCTATCAGCGCCCCCATCCCTTCGCCGACATGGCATTCCACGCATTTGACCCTTGCATGAGGGGAAGCCTGGTATGCGACCCATTCGGGGTTCATCGTAGCGGACATATGACAGGTGGCACAGGTGGGAGCTTCAAAATAGTCCTGACCGACAACCCAGCGGCCGGCGTTCAAATTCATAGCTTCGATGTTAGTGTAGTAAGCGATACCGTGCTTCGATTCCTCGAAGATTTCCTTTTGGGGATGGTCGGGACCGAGATGACATTTTCCACAGGTTTCCGGCTGGCGAGCCTGAGCTTTGGAAAATGAATGCCTCGTATGACAGGCGCTGCAGGAACCCTTCGAGCCGTCGGGATTGATTCGCCCGATGCCGGAATTAGGCCAGCTTTCGATTGCCAGTTTGTTGGGTGATTTGGGGTCGATTCTGACATTAGCGCCGTGACAGCTTTCGCATCCGGCGATGACGGCCGGAAGACCTCCCGCAACATGCCCCAGATAAGCGTCATTCGATTCCAGAATAAGTCCGGCGGTGGCGTGGTAAGACGCATCCACTTCCTTCATTTCGCCCGGATGGCATTCACCGCAGTCTTTGGGGGTTACTAAGGTGCTGATGTATGCGCCTTCATGGATGAAGGCGTCAGGTTCATTCTTCTTGGCGTTGTGGCAGTCGTAGCAGGTTATATTGTGCGCTGCATGGGATGAATTAAGCCATTGTTTATACAGACCGGGCGTCATTTCTTTATGGCAGGTGATGCATTTGCCGGCGGTGATTTCCTCATCACCGGCGAACAACAGTGATGGAAAACAGAGAAGACAATAACCCAGAAGGGAAATAAAACATTTCATTTTATTTCTCTGAAATATTATAGAATGTAATATTATAGCTCTATTAAAAAGAAAATCGCCAATATTATGTTTATTATGAGCTTAGATTCACTGGCTATTAAGGCTATTAAGGCTATTCCAAATTATCATATATCACTATTTAACATACGGTTACCATTGATCTTATTTTGATGTTCTTAATAGAACTAAAATGATACTTTAGAATAAACGAATTCAATGATTGCGTATAGATATCATTCCGGTTTGACTGAAATTCATTTTTTCCGGATTCCCGCTACAAGCATGCGGGAATGACAGGAAGGGGGGCGGAATGATATTGAGTTGGCGGGTTGAGAACCCGCACTGCATTAATTGAATAACGAATATCGAATGTCGAACAAGGAATGTTGAATGGATGTGGTGGGTTAAGAAATTACACAACAATGCTGTCGACTGCGGAGAGTCGACAGCACGCTAAAAGGTGGGTTAAGAATCCACGCTATCTGAAAATAGGAAGATATTGTCGTTAATGTGTAAAGATGATTCACTGGATATGATGGAAATTGTGGATATACAGTAATTTGTCGGCTTTTAATAAGTCGATCTACATTTTCTACGAATAATACAGGTTAGAGCTGATTCTTTTATAAATTCAAAGAGCGATTGCAATGCGGAATAGAATTAGATACGGTTGGATTTTGTTATTATTGGGGGCGCTGTTTTCGAGGCCGATGGTGGGGATTTGCCAGTCAAATCCGGAGGAGGAGCGGGATACTGGCAGGGAGTTCAGCGCCGATTATATTGTGCTGTTCGCGGACCGGTTCGACAAGAGCCGTTTGAAGATATTCGCCAGCGTAGTTTATGACGATATGCAGTTCTTGAAGACGGATGAAGAATTCAAGGCTGAATACCGGATTACTTTCACGGTGCTGGATGATGATGGGGAGTATATTTCCAGCGAACGAGTCGACCGAATGGTGGTCGTTCAGGATTATTATGTTACAAATTCCCGCGAGGAATACGATTGGGTTGAGATGGAATTCGATTTAGCGGCGGGGGAATACCAGGTTATATTGGAATTTATGGATAAGGATTCGCGGGAGACGAAGCGGAAAGAGAAGACCATCACCATTCCCAATTTGGAAGAGAACAGTTTAATTCTCACGGGACCTATACTCTTGGATTCCATCGTTATGAATCAGGCGGGGGAGTTGGAACTACAGCCGGGTATATCGGGGGATATATTCGATGGTAAGAAGGGTGTGTGGGTCTATTTCGAGGCGCTTTCGCGGGAATATCCGGTCGATTTGCAGGTGTCGTATCATCTGATAGATTCAAAAGGGAAGGAACGGATTTCGGGTGATTACAGCCGGCATATCGAAAATCCGGTTTTGAGAGACAAGTTTCAGTTGGATATAGATGAATTCACTTTCGACGACTATCAGCTTGTATTGGTGGTGAGTTTTGGAGATAATGTAGTTCGCAGGTCGAAGAAGTTCCGCATCCATTGGCCGGAGCTGCCGCCGACCATCCGCGATTTGGATAAGGCGGTTGAACAATTGACATATATCGCTTCAGAGCGGGAAATATCCCGGTTGGAAGAGAATTATTTAGGGCGGAAGCTGGAGATGTTCCTCAAGTTCTGGGCGCAGTGGGGCAAGGATGAGGCTGAGTCTTTCAAGCTGATGGAGGAATATTACCGGCGGATTTGGGAAGCCGAGCAGTCATTCAACGAAGGTGGATGGCGGAGCGACCGGGGGCATGTTTATATCATCCACGGAGCTCCTTCGGAGATCGACCGCCACCCTTACGATATGTACAGCAAGGCTTATGAAATCTGGTATTACTACGAGGATAGCAAGCGTTTCGTTTTCGTCGATGAAGGCGGTTTTGGGAATTTCAGACTGCAGAGCCCGTTATGGCAGAATTAAAAATGTCATTTGTCATTGGTCATTTGGGTTCTGCTTTCAGTTAATCCTGAAATTTTTATTAATCCGACAAGATAATAGTGTAGAATTCGTTTTATGAGCATATAATTGCAAGCAAAATCAATTACATTTGTCTATTTTCATTAAAAACAGTGGATTCCCGCTTTCCAGTCTGTCCGAGAA
>JABMRZ010000430.1 GCA_013202315.1 Candidatus Tariuqbacter arcticus
CTGTCGACTCTCCACAGTCGACAGCAACTGCTTATATTTTAGCAATATAGCGTCGAGTGCGGAGACTCGAAGCCACACAAAATGGCGACAAAATCATATTCTCGGACAGACTGATAAGCAGGAATGACAATTATTAAGGGAACTGAACAGAGTGCATAACCGGAATTGTTATATATAGTTATCATTGAACTCAATTCCACTTGATACTTGGCACCCGGCACTTGATACTATTTCCTGTCGGTGAAAGCGCCAATAATCGGATTATGAGCCGAAATCCTCACACAAATCTTTCCGGAGATACACAAATTCAAAATAGTTATAGGCGGGGTGGTCCGGCGAAACATCCGCCTTATACTTCTTGACTAGCTCATATCGCTCGAATCTGGGGTCAGCCGTGATCGCAGCCGCTTCGTCGCCGTAAATCCAAGGTTGATGCACTTCATCCGGTTTGTAGCTGGTGATGACTACTGCGCCGGCGTTGAAGGAGTAGAAATAATCGATAATTTCCTTTTTGCTCATCCCGCCCCTCGCCAGCTCTTCGTTATTCAAGCGGCTGAAATCGACGGTCTTAAGCCCGGAATAATATGGGATAGCGCCGATATCGTGGATGACTATCGACCATTCTGAGGGGGGGACATTCTCCCTCAAGAATTCACCTGCGGGGATATGTTCATCCTCGATCATCCTCTTATAACCTGCCTTCAAAAATATATACTTTTTCAATTCCTTGTAATATATGCTCGATTGCAGGATGAGAAGCAAGACCAGAATCATTCCTATGAACCTGAATGACACCGGCTTGATTCTCCTCACGCTCTTGTAAGCGGATATTCCCCTATGCAGTAAGATGCCCGCGAAAATCAAGAAGATGGGAAAAAACGGCGAGTAAAAACGATATTCGAAATTCATCAATAACCGGGAACGCATATACTGCAGCAATACCAGTCCAACGAATACGATGATAGAGATAAATGCTATCACTAATTGGGGATTAACCCGGCTTTTGCCTATCCACTCCCGTATTTCAGCTCGGACTTTTTTGATATTCGATGCGTTTAATATTAGGCAGCCGACCGCCGGTATAAACAGAAATAAAACGGAAAAGAACGCCAGCTTGAGGACGGAGAATTTGTCGAATAAATCCGGGCTGCTCTTGACATAAAAAGTATTGGGGAGGAATTGTCCATAATAATGCCAGCGCCAGATGAAATATATCAAACCGGGAATCACATACACCAATATCACCCTCAATGTGAAAGGTGGAAACTCCCGCCTGCTATACTTAAGCTTTATGAATACTAATCCCGCGATGGTGGTCAAAGCTAAAACGACCCCTTCGGGGCGCACCAAACTCGTCAACAATAAAAGAACGAATAAAGCGATTTCCCATAATCCCTTATGCTCCTCAGTTGTTATACTAATGAACAATAGGTATACACAAATAACGATAATCGTACTGAATAAAATCGTTTCCATCCCGCTTAAAGCGTGGACGAACATAAACGGAGCGGTAAAATATAGAATCAACGGTATTGAACAGGCTAATCCTTGAATCTTGAGCAGGCGAAATATTGAACGCAGAATCAAGCCCCCAAGCAAAAAAAAGACCACTCCGATCACTTTACCCACGATTATAGGTGAAAGACCGAGTTTGATGAAAATTGACATAATGACCGGCATAGCTATACCGGTGTAGCCTTCTATGGGGTCTTCGCCCACATTCCAGGTCAGCTCCGAATGGTTGGCTAAATTATCAGCGTAGCGATAGGAAATATAAGCGTCGTCGACTGTCCATTTAGGAAATGTCGCTAATGCCGCTAACGCATATATGATACCGATTATGTATATGTGTTTGATTATGTTTTTCATCTGCCGGTTTTTAAAGATATTAGGCGATGATTGAGTTGTTCAATCTACTATATCCACATTCATCTTCCCCTAATTGAATTTCTTCCAAAGTAATTGACGCTAAGATCTGAAAGAAACACCTCTCTCTACAATACTAAAATATGGCGTATATAAACGGCGCCAAGGCTGAACTTTCGGTGAAAACTATTAAAAATCCCAATAGCAGAAGAACCACCAATATAGGACCCAGCCACCATTTTTTCCTGACTTTCAGGAAAGCCCATAATTCCTTCAATATTGATATTTTGGAATAAGCCATTTTAAATTCCTTAAATTTAATTCGGTTATCTATTTTTGCAATCCTTTATTTTACAAAAAGGTCCGTCATCCCGGATAGCCTGACTCTCAGTTACTCGTCATTCCGGCTTGTCCGGAACCGGCTTCAATATATAAAACGATTCCCGACGCGCTTCGCTTGCTGGAATGACGAGGATTGGGAGGATAATAACTATTGTGAGTCATTACCAAAATACTTGCTGTAAACGAAATTCACCGTGCTCGATATCAAAATCGAAGCTAATATAATCAAATAGGGATCAGCAGGCAGCCTATACCTTAGCCCATCATGCGTCAAAGAATACACCCCCACGAAATAGATGAATATGAGCATCAAAGGAACCGTATCCCGCCATCGCTTATAATATAAGATAAACGCTATCAACCCCAACGGGAGTATAATCCCAAAGCTCAATAATCCCACCACCTTATAAATCAAGCCCCGCGATAAAGTTCCCTGAACCCCAATTATCGTCTTGAACCTCATCCAGCATAAGTATGTGAAAAGATAGGGGTTCGCCTTGATGAACTTCACCCCTTCAGTTGTCAGAATGCGGTTACGTTCTATCTCGTCCTGCTCCGGCGTGAATTCAGGATAATCCAGAAACTCCCTGTTTTCGATATTATCCAGGATTGATTGGGGAACATCAACCCCCAATAGCTTCAACTCGTCTTCATAGTAATACGGGTTATTCCGCAGCCAAATATTATACCCTCCCCTGGTTGACAATAACACGAATTCGCCGTGCAGCCGATAATTTCTGATGACCCACGGTGATATGGTCAAGCTGAAAAACACCAGCGCAATAATCGAAGGGAGGATGAATCTCCTGGGACTTTCAATTAACAGCATTACAATCAAAAACGGTATCAGCCCTAAAACGATCGACCTGGTTAGAAACAACAACCCCAGCGCTGCCCCGAATAAAATCCCATACCGCCAGCCCGGTTTTTCCCGCAAGCGCACAAAATAATATACACTTAGCGCTAAAAAGAAGATGATGAATGTCTCAGACATCAGAAAAACGGTATAAAAAACAAAATAAGGGTAAAATGCGCATATCAGCGCTGCTGTGTATCCGACTCCTTCGGAGAACAAACGCCTTCCGATGCTGAAAACCAATAGACAGGTTGCGGAGCTCATAACAGCCAGCAGCAATCGCCAGAATAGAAACCTGTCTCCGAACAGCTTATAACATCCCGCCGAAAAAAGCGGATACAGCGGTTCAAAGAACGATGAAGGAGCGCCCCATTCGATGATTCCGTAAAGCCGCTTCTCAGCGTCCCACCGTTCTATCATCTTCAAGCGGATTTCCGGTATCTTCCCCATTGGCGGCGGGTTATTCTGGCGGTATTCGAAATATGGCCCCACTTCAGGATTCGAGGGAACTCCCAAGAAACCGTCGTCGACAAGCGCCCTGCCCAGCTCATAATAAGTGTTCTGATCGCGGTAAGGAACGGCGATATTGTTCCCCTTGGGAAGGATGAATGCCAGCCTGACCGACATCGCAATGAGGAATACAGTCCACAATTTGGTTTTACCGCTCCAGCTAACCCAGAACTTCATCGACTACCTCTTTTCCGCCGCCGGTTTTTGATGGCTTACTTCGTTTTTAACTTCGTCTTGGCGGCGAACCTTCCCCATCAGCCGAAGAAGCAGAGTCCTCGCCACCCGCTCGGTTTTCAAGGTCTGCCTGTCGCGCAGGACATTGATGACGCTTTCCACCACCCCAATGGGATGGAATATCAGCCGGTTCAAGTAAAACCAGGCGTAGCCTATATATTTCAACAGCACCACTTGCCGGCTGCTGATATATTCCGAATGAGATTGTGCGTTCAGCATATCGCCGTGCGGGGTTATGTTATCGAAGAATTCTTCCGACACATTGATGCGCCCCTGTTGAATTAGAAGTTCGGTCAATTCCGACCCAGGCAGGGGGCTGAATATCGAAAATACCGCTTCATGGGCGCCCATCCGCGCCAGTTTCCCCGCTAGGGCGATGGAGCTAAAAACTTCCCGCTTCCTCTCGCCCGGAAGCCCCAGCATAAAATAGACCGCCATTTTCAGCTTGTTTCGATAAAGGATTTTCACCCCTTGAGTAACCCGGTCGAGCTTCAAATTCTTCTTGATGATATCCTTCAGCACCCTGGGTGAGCCGGATTCGGCGGCGATGGTCACATTGGTGCACCCGCTTCGCTTCATAGCGGCGGCGGTCTTTTCGGTGACGCTTTCCGCGCGGATGCCGTTCGAGGGCTGCCAATGTATGTTCACCCCTTCTTCGACTAAAAGATCACAGAATTCGATTGTCCAACCTTTGCGAAGGCAAAGATTTTCATCCTCGAAATGAATCTCCTCCACTCCGAAATCCCGCACCAGAGTCTTGATTTCATCCACCACATTCCGGGGTGAACGAATCCGCCACAGACGATGCCATATTTTCGGGGTGTTACAAAAGGCGCATCTGAACGGACATCCCCGGCTGGCAATCATAGTGGTCCAATTCCTCACTCTGGCGCTGCCGTGAGGTTCCCGGGCGACGAAGTAATTCTCCATTGGCAGCAAATCCCTGCGGGGAAAAGGGACAATATCCAAATTCTTGATGAATTCAGTTTTGGGATTAATCACCGCTTCGCCGTTCTTCCGGTATGCGAGTCCGTCTATGTCCTTGAAATCGAGTTCACCGGCAAAGGCTTTAGTGAGCTGTACCGCCGCTTCCTCGCCTTCAGAAAGCACCACTGCGTCTATGCTGGAGTGCGAAAGGGTGAATTCCGGCATAATCGTAGCATGCGCCCCGCCGAATACTATGGGGATGCCGGGGAACTTATCCTTGATTCTTTCCGAAAGCGAAGCTGCCACCAGGAAGGAAAAGGTATAAAGATTGGAAATCCCCACCCAGCGGGCGTCTTGGGGAATCCGTTCGATTATTTCATCGAAATCCAATCCCCGCAGGGTATGCCCTTCCCATCCATAGTATTTCCAATACTTCTCCCCAACCGCATCGATTATCTTAGCGTCATATCCAGCTTCAGACAATACAGCGGCGATGTAGCCCAATCCCAGAGGCGGCACCACTCCCGCCGTTTCCTGAGTGATGGAATAAAGCTGGGGAGGATTTATTAAGATTATCATTAGTCCAAATCAACTAAGGCGAAGGTCATACTAATCTGAATTCCATTAATACTTAAACTTTATAATTTAAAATAAAACTGAAAATATGCAAGTATTTTCGCTTCGAGACAACATTTTAAGCTTTGTCATCGAAAATCTTGATATTTTGAGAATCTGTTTTTCCCAATCTTGTATTTATTTCGTCAACAATATCTCGCTAGTTCTCCCCAACAATGCAGTAAGAGCGGGCTTCAATGTTCATCATCCTAACCCGGACAAGCCGGAACCAAATTCGAAAATCGATATCAGAAATCCGAAACAAATTCAAAATTCAAAA
>JABMRZ010000431.1 GCA_013202315.1 Candidatus Tariuqbacter arcticus
AAGCGAAGAGCGTCGGGAATCGCTTTGTATTATGGATCCGATTCCGGACAAGCCGGAATGACAAGATAGGAGTTTTCTGGCGGAAATTAAAACACTCACCCACGCGAAATAGCGAGGAACCTATTTTAATCCATTTAAAAGAGAGATGATATATGATGTTTTTGTACATTTTAGTTTACGCCGCGGCGGCGGTTTTCCTGATTGCGGTAGTGTGGAGGTTCGTCAAGATAGCTTCCACCCCGATGCATCTGCGCTGGGAATTGTATCCCGTCGCTCATGAAGGGAAGCGTGCCGCCTACGGAGGTTCCTACCTCGAAGAAAGCGAATGGTGGAATAAACCTCGAAAAAAGAATATGATCGGCGAATTGGCGGTGATGATACCCGAAATATTCCTGCTCAAAGCGGTCTGGGAAAACAACCGCAGACTGTGGTATTTCACCTTCTGTCTGCATCATGGTCTATACTGGCTGATTGGGATGGCGGGGTTGATGATAATCCGGCTTGTTCTCATAGCGGCGGGGGTGAATAGTCAGGGTTTAATCTCTATAATTTTTGATATCGCCTCGGTTGTGGGGACGGTCGGTTATCTATTGGGATTCGTTGGTGCTTTGGGAGTGCTGTTTTTGAGGATAATCGACCGGGGGATGAGGGATTTCAGTTCCTTCGCCGCCTATTTCAACCTGGTGTTCTTGTTCCTGATGTTCGATACCGGTATTTTTTCCATATTGACTTTAAACGGGCATTTTGAAGCGGTGGAGGTTTTTTTAAAAGGATTATTCACCGGCGAATTTTACACTTTGCCAACCGCAGCGGCGGTTCATTTGACCATTATCGTTCTCTTCGCCTTGTATCTTCCCTTTACCCATATGACCCATTTCTTCACCAAATATTTCACCTATCACTCTGTCCGCTGGAACGATGAACCCAATATCAGGGGAAGCAAGTTGGAAAAATCCATCGGAAAGGTATTGCAATACCCGGTCGGCTGGTCGGCGAAGCATATCGGCGCTGACGGTATAAAGAATTGGGGGGAAATAGCGACTTCGGAGGTGCCTCAAGATGACAAGTAGAGCCGCAGTTGAAGATATCAGCAGAGACCCGGAACAACTCGCCACTCACGACCTGAAAGAATTGATGCCCCTCCCGCCTCCCTACGACAACATCGATGAACAGCCGGGCTGGAAGGCGATAAAAGAGCAGCAAATACAAGAACTTGAAACTTCCCTCGATGATACCATCGCCCTGGGAATTCCCAAACCCAAGAGTCCGGAAGAAGAGCGGAAACTCGTCGCCGCATTCCTCGAAGGGCTGCGCAAGCTATTCACCAAGGAGAACAACTGGACCTTCCTCCAGCCCCTGATGTTGAGTATGGAGCATTGCGCCAAATGCCAGACCTGCAGCGAAGCCTGCCCCATCTATGAATCCAGCGGATATAAGGATATCTACCGTCCCACTTACCGGTCGGAAGTTATCCGCCGTATTTACAATAAATATATCAAACCGGGGGGTAAATTCTTCGGTAAATTCAAGCACGGCGACATCGATTTGAACTGGCGGACGGTGGCTCGTTTGATGGAATTGTCCTACCGCTGCACACTATGCCGCCGGTGCGCCCAGACCTGCCCCATCGGAGTCGACAATGGTTTGATAACCCACGAACTTCGCAAGCTGTTCAGCCAGGAAATGGGCGTCGCCGCTAAGGAACTTCATCAGCAGGGTTCACTACTTCAGCTCAGGGTCGGTTCCTCCACCGGGATGAACCCTTTGGTGGTCAAGGACAATATCGAATTCATCGATGAAGACACCAGCGAGCGCACCGGTTTGACCATAGAAACCCCCTGGGATAAGGAAGGGGCGGATATACTTTTGATACATAATGCGGGTGAAATACTCGCCTGGCCCGAAAATCCGGGCGCGTTTTCGGTAATATTCGAAGCGGCGGGGGTTAGTTGGACGCTGTCTTCCGAATTAGTGGGATATGACGGCATAAATTATGGGTTGTGGTATGATGATATTCAGTTAGCCCGGGTGGCGATGAAGCACGCTGAAATAGCTAAGAAGCTGAAGGTGAAGAAAATCGTAGTGGGCGAATGCGGGCATGCTCATAAAGCCTTGACTGTAGTCGCCGACCGCGTTTTCAAAGGAGAATATAATATTCCCAGGGAAAGCGCTATGACCGTATTGGAGGAAATCGTCTTCAGCGGTAAAATCAAGTTCGATCCATCTAAGAACGATTTCCCGGTAACCCTGCACGACCCCTGCAATATGGTGCGGTCGATGGGCATAGTGGAACCTCAGCGCCGCATTCTCCGCTATCTGGCTCCCCGATTCCGGGAGATGACTCCCACCGGCGTTTATAACTACTGCTGCGGGGGAGGCAGCGGATTCGCCATTATGTCGCCCTACAATTTCCGCGATTGGCGGCTGAGCGTGTCAGGGCGGATGAAGCTGAAGCAAACGCTGGAAGCGTTCAAGGGTGAACCGGAAGATGAAAATAAATATTTATGCGCACCCTGTTCCAACTGCAAAGGTCAGATTCGCGACCTGTTCGAATACTATGGCGTTTGGGAGAAATCACATATCCTATACGGCGGGCTGGTGGAATTAATCGTCAACGCTATGGTGGATATTAAAGAAGAGTACATCGAATGGGAATGGCATTAGTCAGATGCGAGCTGCGAGAAAATGATGGAAATGACCCCGGGCTGGGAAGTCCGGGGTTTAGTGTTTTAAAACATCCACATTCCCTTTTATACCCATACTTAAAAAGAATTTCCGATCTTCCTTAACTCGTCATTCCGGCTTGTCCGGAATCGTTCTCCTTATTTTTCAAAAAGATGGATTGTCACTTAAATTGGAATGACAGCTACCTAATCGGAAATTCTTTATGAAAATCCCTATAATTGTCTATCTTATGCACATTGTTGTGGGTTTCACATACAATATTTGACAGTGCTGTGCTTGATTTATTGGGTATGAAATTTGTATATTGATTATTGGATACGCCTGCGGCATATAGCATTGAACGAGAAACCCTCATAAGAGGGTCTCTATTCGCGAACACTCTCACAACTTAGAATGAAAATACCTGGCTCGCGGACTCGCATTCCGGCTATTCTTAAGGTAAATATTCATCACCACAAAGGCACAAAGATCACAAAGGTTCACAAAGACTAACTAAAATATTTAAAATGCAAAATTAAGAATTTAAAATGCAAAATTGAAAACAATTCGTCATTTCGATTTAACTCGTAACTCACAACTAATTGTCTATTAAAAATATAGAACATTGTAAGAGATGAACTCTTACAGTAAATGGTAAATATTCAACAATTAAAAAAATCAGAACGAGGAGGAAACAAAATGAATCACAAAAGATCATTTATTACCATTATTGCAGCCGTCATACTGCTGATGGTCTGCGCATCATCGCCGTTTGCGGGAGAACTCTACCCTCTCTATCCCAAGATGGTCAAGCTGGATAGAGCGGGCGGCGATTTAAACAATCAAGGCGGTTTCCCCGTCGACCCGCAATATCCAATAAGTCATCACGATGGAGTAGCGGAATACTACCTCGGCTCCGGCGCGCTTAACGACACATTTTTCATAGTCTTCGAGCCGTTAGCGCCCTGTTCGGTGCATTGGGTGGAAATTGAATGGTTCGATGGCGGGAATGTCGACGCCTTCGCCGCCTGGTACAGCGATGAAGCCAATTTAATGTATCCCGGCGGCATTGCCCCGGAACGGGGGCAGAGTCCGGTCAGCCCCATCGGTGATTTTATCACTCCGTTAGTGCCGAATTCCATAATCGGCTACGGCTGGCAAACGCTCGATTTGGGCGGCGTAGAGTGGATTGCGGGCGGGCCGACGGCGCCCGATATATTCGGTGTCGGTTACATCAAATCATCTGAAACGCCCCATCCCCTGGCAGATGGTGTCAGCGCTTATGGAATAAATTATTCCTATACCTGGTTCGGGGGACCTTGGGTACTACAGCAAGGTTATGATAATGCCTGGGGCGCGTATTCCTCAGATTATTCCGGTACCGTTGTCGAATTAATGATGACCGCCTGGATCTCCTATATCGGGGGTATGCCCATTTTAATTTCAGATGTAACCCCACTGTGCGACTCCTATAGCTTAACCGGTCCCTTCACTGTTTCCTGCCATCTGGAGGATGACCCTCCCGGTATCACCGGTGATGATTTGGTGCTCCTTCAGTACCAGGTGAACGGCGGTGATATAATCAGCATACCCATGGTTGAGGTGGCTCCCGGTTCGGGCAACTTTCAAGCGGGCATCTACGGCAGTTTTTCGCCCGGCGATGAAATCACTTACTGGATATATACTTTGGATGATACCGGCTTGGAGAATATCAGTCTGCCGCAATCATTCGACATTGTTGAGCCTGAGAATCCCGACGCCGACCTCCTGCTTGTTGACGATGGTCTCAGTGACCGGTACACCGCCTATCTCGAAGTATTAGACGACAACGGCATCGAGTACGAATATTGGGAAGTATATGAGCACAACGGCATCGATGAATCGGTGGTCAATTGGGGGTGGGGCAACATTTTGCTCGCAGGTTGGGGCGTTAGCACCTTGTCCGCACTGGATGAGCCCAATGCCTATTCCGGTTTCCTGGACGACGGCGGGAATTTGTGTCTCATAGACCAGGATTATTTCTACGCCAATGGGCTGCCTGCGCAAGGCACATTCGCTCCCGGCGATTTCGCCTACGAATATTTCGGTTTGAATGAATATTGGAACGATCCGATTGCAGCCGATGCGATTTACGCGGGCGAAGCCGGCGACCCCATCACCGGACCCTTTGAAGATGACCATTATGTGACCTACTGGGATGAAACCGGAATCCATATGTCGATAGGCAGTTTCTGGGCGGACTATGTCAGCGCCGGCAACGCTGAAGTTATTTTCTACGGCGTCAATGATGCGGAGATCTATGGCGTGAGATATGATGCTGGGACCTTCAAGACGGTGTTCCTTAGCTTCATGGCGGAGGCTTCCTGCGAAATCGTCAGCGGCAATTGGACAGCCAGCGACCAATTTGAGACCCTTATTCTGAATATCTTCGAATGGTTCGATACATATACACCTCCGGGCGAGGTATCCATCACTCTCACCCCTCATAATCCGCCCATATACATCCCTTCCGGCGGGGGGAGTTTCCTGTTCGACTTATTGATAGAAAATACGACCAGCGCGAATTTTACTGTCGATGTCTGGACCGACATCACTCTTCCCGGCGGCGCCGCTTACCCTATAATCATCAGGGAAGGGGTTGGGCTGCCCGCCGGAGCGAATGTCCTTAGACCGGATTTGACCCAGTTCGTGCCCGGAACTGCACTGCCCGGTGAATATATCTACAATGGTTATGTCCGCGATCACAACACCTGGGAAGTGTTATCGTATGATTCCTTCCCCTTTGAGAAGCTGCCTGGCGATGGCGCTCCGACACACGATTTAGGCTGGGCTTTATTCGGCTGGGATGGTGATGCTCCGCCGGTCGTTTCATCGCTTCCGACTGAATTCAAAGTACATCCACCCTGTCCCAACCCCTTCAATCCCCAGACCACAATTTCATTGGAACTGCCGCGGATGAGCCGGGTTGAACTGGAGATTTACAATATTCAGGGGCGGTTGGTGGAAACTCTGTTTGAGGGCTATAAATCGCCCGGCGTTCATCAATTCACCTGGAATGCGGAAAATCTTCCTTCGGGAATATACTTTTATCAGCTTGAGACCGATTTGGGGAATGAAACGGGGAGGATGGTTTTGATGAAATGATGAATACTGAATGCTGAATAGCTGCGAGCTGCGAGAAAATGATAAAGGAGCCCCGGGCTGGGAAGTACGGGGTTTTTTACAGAATACTTAACATCACATAATGCTTCTTTGTTAATTCGGTAACAGCCGCAATGAGGGAGCATGTAGAAAAGGGCGTTCGATTGAACGCCCTTACATCATTAATTTCAAGCTTCTTAAGATTAAGTCTGTATCACCTGGGGAAGTTCACTTCCTTCTTCGGTATGGGAGGCTCCTTCGGAAGTTTTTTAGGCTTCTGTTCCTTAAGATAGTCGATGGCGGCGTCTAATTGAAGGTCTTCCCCCTTCAGAACCGAGCCGGGATCATTTATAACGGGGAAATCGGGAGTTACCCCGGGTCCTTCGATGAGCCATTGTCCTTCCTTATCCCCGATGACGCCCCACCCCGAAAATTCGGGGGCTGTGAGCCAGACTCTGTCGTTAAGGGGTTTATCGCCTCTGATGCCGACCCATCCTCCCCAGGTGCGGGTGCCGAACACGGGACCCAATCCCAGCAGCTGCGCGCCCTGGGTGAATGTTTCACCATCGGAACCGGTTTCGGCGTTGCAGATGAGGGCGTAGTGTCCGTAGAATCCGGCGCTGGGTCTGCGATAGGTTCCGCCGTGTCTAGGGCGTCCCACCGCCCAGACTTCGCGGTTGAGTTCAGCCAACAACATTGTAGCCACATTACCGCCGCCGTTGTAGCGAACATCCAATATCATCCCTTCTTTATCGTGCTGGGGGTAGAACTGCTGACCGAATTCCCATAAGCCATTGACCATCATATTTGATAGGTGTACATACCCGATTTTGCCGCCGGAGGCTTTTTCGACATATTCCCGCCGCCCCTTCACCCAGTCTTTGTATCTCATTTCGCCTTCCCAACTGATGGTGTGGACGATAACTTCGCGGGAATCTTCTATATTTGGTTTATCATTCAGGGTGAGGATGACATCCTTATCGGCTTTATCCTGCATCAATTCGAGGTAATTATTCACCGAATTCGCCGGGACTCCGTCGATGGCGATGATGTATTCTCCTTCCTTGGCGTCGACGCCGGAGGTGGTCAGGGGTGAGTTCCAATCCTTGAAAGCCGGGTCAGGGGCGAAAATTTTATCAATCTTGAAGAATCCGGTCTTGCTGTCACGGCTGATATCGGCTCCCAACAGCCCCACGCTGATTTGTTTGGGGCGATGGATGTCGCCGCCGAAGACATAAGCGTGTCCGGCGTTCAATTCCCCAATCATTTCCCCAATCAGATCGTTCAGTTCGCTGCGGGTTGAAATGCGGTTGATTAATTGTTCGTAATGAGTCAATACTTTAGGCCAGTCGACTCCGTGCATTTTGGGTTCGTAGAAGAAGTCGCGTTCGATGCGCCAGGCTTCGCGGAACATCTGCCGCCATTCCTGGCGGGGTTCGAGATTCACGCTCCATCCGCCGAGTTTTACATAGGGTGAATCATCGTCTTCGCCCTGGGGAGCTTCAGTGGCGCCGGCGTCCATTTTGATCAAGCTGTTGTTCTGCAGCACCACCACAACTTCCCCGTCATCGGAAATGTCAAATCCGTTGACATCACTCATCACGGTGTAGTTTTTCCGGTTTTCAAATTTGTAGAGATTCAGGGAATTATCGGGGCGGTCGCCGTCAGGGCGCATACCGACATGCTGGCTGGCGACATAGTAAAGCATCCCTTCGGCGGCTTTCAGTCCCCAATAATATCCGGCGGAGACGGGGATTTCAGCTATGCGTCCGGACAATCCTTCCCAATCGATTTTGACTTCGATTTCTTCCTCTTTTTCCTCTTCTTCATCTTCCTCGCCTTCTTTTTCGCCTTCCTCTTTGTCCTCCTCTTCCTCCTCGGCGGGTGTCAGGAGTTCATCATCCGGGGCGAAGGGGCTCTTGATATCTTCAGCCAAAATACACATATAGAGCTTATCGGGGTTGTAATAGAGGAACTGCGAGCCGTAGTTGTTTTTCATAGGATTGAAATTAGTTTCGCCCAGGAAATAAAGGAATTCACCTTTCGGGTCCCAGGTGGGGTAATAGCAGTTATACATTTTATCGGTTATAGTCCTATCTTTTTTAGTTTCCATATCGTAGATATGGACGGCGCTAATTACATAGTTTTCCGGATTGGTGTAGGCGAGGTATCGGCTGTCGGGCGACCATTCAAAATCCCTAATTTCCCAGACATCGGAAACGGCGATTTTCCGCATCTTTTTCGTCTCGACTTCCATCGCCCAGAGGGTAAGGCTGCCGTCGCTGAAGGCAATCCATTTCCCATCGGGGGAGGGATAGCCGGGGTAGCGCCACATATTGTTGCCTTTTGTCAGCTGTTTCGGTTCCGTCCGCAGGAACGGGTCGAATTCGAAGAATTCATCTTCACCGGTGATATCCGTTAAGGCGAAGACTTTATCTTCGAGATAGAAGGGGTGTTTAGCGCGGCTGGAGAAATCGCCGGTGAGGCGGCGGATGATGGTCTCCCGGCTCTTGGTGGGGACGGTGAAAAGCTGTCCGCGGGCGGCGATGACCAGCCACTTCCCATCCTCGTTCAGGTCGAACCCGGTGATATATTCGGAGGGGTTGATGAGGCGGGTGCGGGTGCGAAGCCTTTCCGAAGGCAGCTGGATATCGATTTTAGCTGGCGGAGATTTAAGGTCGTATATCCAGATGTCCATTCCCAATTGAAAGACGATGAGTCCATTCCCTTCGCTGGGCCAGCGGGCGTCATAATCGGCGATGAAGGTGTGCTGCTTCTGGACGGAACCGTCCGGCTTCATCGACCAGATGTTCTTCCTGCCGGTGGAATCGCTGAGGAAATAGATTCTGTCGCCTATCCACATAGGGTAGGAATTATGACCGGTATAGGTGGAAATGGGTTTCTTGCCGTATTTTTTCCTTTTAAGGTCGGCGACCCAGATTTGGTCGGCGAGCCCGCCTTTATATCTTTTCCAGGTGGCGTTATTGCGGAATATTTGGGTATAGGCGACTCGTTCACCTTTGGGGTCGAAGGAGGCCAGAGCGGCTTTATCCAAGCCTAATGGCTGCGGGTAATCTCCATTTGGGGAAACGGTGTAGATATTAGTTTCTCGTACGCCGGTGTAGGCGTAGGTGTAATACATAATTCGTCCATCAGGGGTCCAGTCGACTACATAGTCGCTTCCGGGGTGGAAGGTTAGTCGTTTGGGTTCGCCGCCGGTAGTGGGTATGATATATACATCCCGGTTGCCTTCATATTCTCCGGTATAGGCTATCCATTTGCCGTCGGGGGAGAATTTGGCGAAGTGTTCTTCTCCGTCGTGAGTGGTCAGACGGCGGGCGATTCCTCCATCCAGCGAGGCGATCCAAAGGTCGCCTTCTGAAGTGAAGACCACTTTGCCATGCGAAACATCGGGGAAGCGGAGGAAGCCCTGGTCTTCGGCGGTGGAAACGGCTGCCGCTATGAGAAGCAGGACAATCGCACAAATGATTGACGGTTTAATTCGATTCATTTGCCTCTCTCTTTAATTTTTTGAGAATTTGATTAAGTGTGAAAGTGCAAAAGTGAGAAAGTGAGAAAGTAGAAACAATACCGGTTTTCACGGACTTAAGTCTTGTTAAAAGAAGGACTCCGTTTAATTAAGACTACAATCAAGCTTATAAAGTTGCAAGACTTATAAAAAAGCTGGTGGTCACAGCGCCCCCGGCGTTCTCATTTTAAAGAAAGTGTTTAAGGAATTCGACCAATTGATTTTCAGCCTAATATTTCCCGGAATTTGCTCAGCATTTCTTCCTTATCGATGGGCTTTTCAAAGTATGCGGCGGGCGGGCTGATCTGTTTTTTTCTCTCCAGATGTTCCAGGAAGCGTTTGAAATCGGAGGAGAGCCCGGTGACAATCACTATCGGTATGTTGGCGGTGGCGGGGTCATCCTGCAGTTCGCGGTACATTTTCACCCCCGATTCTTCCGGCATAGATATGTCGAGGGTGATAAGGTCAGGTTTTTCGCTGCGGGCTTTTTCCATCCCTTCCTTGCCGTCTTCGGCGGTAACAGTGTCATAACCGTTATCTTTTAATAATGATTGGAGATAAGCCACCAAGTCCGGTTCATCGTCGACGATGAGAATCTTCTTGCTCATAAAATTTCCTTAAAAATGACTGATAATAAACTTGAACACAATAATTTTGGTTTCTCACTGTTTTATATGGGTAAATCATCATATCGGATAGTCGGCACAATGAAACATGGAAACAAGGTATGGATTCCCGCTAAAAACATATGGGAATGACAGTGTATTATAGGCGCTTATTGCACGGACATCGACAGAAAATTGTCGATATCGCCGGTTTTTTCAGGATTATTACTTCATTACTTTATTTACTGTGAATCTTTCTCTTTTGAATTTCCAATTTCCAATGCTAACAGCGAAGCATCCTCTTCCGGGCGAAGTCCCGGGCGAGGCGTAGGGAACGCAGATCTGCGTTCCCTACTTTTTCTGGCAGTAAATTAAATAATACTATGTTATATTTTGACTTAAGAAACAGAATTCCATTTAGGTTTATAATTTGTTTCGATTTTTGATTTTAGTTCCTGCTCGTCCGGGTTAGGAATGATAAAGGGTGATTTACCCACACGAAATAGCGTAGAACCACTTTTGTTCTTAGCGTTTCTGTGTTTAGAAACAGAGCGTCGCCCTTTTCTTCTATGTTATTTGAAATTTAACGAAAATAAACGAAAAAATCAAACGAATACCATTAAATTGAGTTATGTGACGAA
Organism: Candidatus Tariuqbacter arcticus; assembly: GCA_013202315.1. Lineage (GTDB taxonomy): Bacteria > Electryoneota > Tariuqbacteria > Tariuqbacterales > Tariuqbacteraceae > Tariuqbacter > Tariuqbacter arcticus. The sequence goes on from JABMRZ010000431.1 coordinate 10,581, forward strand.
ATTTCATCGGAGATTTTTTTCAGTTAATAGATTTATAGTGAATTTTTTTAGTCGAATTGCTTGCTTTTTTCGCTAATGGTTATTATTATTTTAGAATAAGTGTTACTTCCCACTCTAAACGGTCATTATTATAATATCGGTGAATCAAATTAAGGAAAGAAATGCCGCAAAAATTATCTCTCCGTTTTATTATCTTGTGCTTATTCGCATCGTTATTACTTCCATTCAGCCTTGTGGCGCAAGGCATGCCTCCCAACATTCTATACATTGAAATTGAGGACTATTACCCCGGCGAACCTTTTCGTCTCAAGGCGATAATCACCGATGACGGTGAAATCGGCAATTGCGTTTTATATTTCAGAATCCCCGGTATGATTGAATTCGACTTCGTTCCGTTCTTTTTGGAGGGCGAGTTCTATATTGCGGAGATTCCCCCGGAATTCCTGGAAACAGGGATACTGGAATATTATGTATACGCATCCGATGCGGAAGGCAATTCCCGGACATCGCCGGAGATCAGTCCCGATATGAATCCCTACGAATATTCCATAGCTCCGATTAGCGAGGGTCAGCCGACCGACATATATTTACTTTCCCCGGAGCCGGGTTCGAGTATACCTCAGGGTCCTGAATTAATCGTTATTTCACTTTACGACCCGGATGATGACACGGCTCCCGGTTCTGTCAAACTGGTGGTGGATGGTGAGGATGTCACCGATAGGGCTATAATCACCCGGGACCTTATCACTTACATTCCCATAAAAGATTATTCCATCGGGAGACACACCATGGAAGTGACGGTTCGGGACTTGGAGGGTAATATGACCAAGGGTAAGGTTTTCGAATTCACCGTTGTTGAATTCAAGCCGGAGGAAATTTCCAAGTTCAAGTGGACTTTGAACGCTTCGTTGGAGAGCAAGTATGATAAATATGAAGGGCGGGAACAGCCGAAGAATAGACCGATCGACCATAATAAGCCGCGCGTTCGAGCCACTGCAGATTGGGGATGGTTGAAATCCAAAGCGGAGATTTTTTACAACGCATATCTCGATGAAGACGCTAGGACGGAAGCGGAGCACCGCCAAACCCTGAACCGCTTAAGGCTGGAATTAATCACCAACCCCTTGACTTTAACCGTGGGTGACGCCAATCCCCGCTTGAGCGAATTGACCATCAAGGGGACGCGGATTCGAGGTGTAATAGCTGATTTTAGGTATAAATTTTTTGGGCTCACCACTTTTTACGGCGAGAGCAGGAACCGCATCGACCCGTATTCGATTTCCGAGGGGGATAGTGTATTGGTCGATTCGATTTTAACCCCGGCTGACACTATGGAGTATATTTATCAGTTCAACACCGGCACTCCGACCTATCAACGGGAAGCTTTCGGGATTAACACTTCATTCGACTTCGTCAAGAATGCGGAATGGTTTCTGAACAACGCCAAGCTCGGTTTCAATTATCTTCGCTTTAAGGATAATACCGGCGATTCCGCTTCATTTCGAGGGGATTTAGCAAATCTTGGGGGTTATGAATACGCTGATTTTAATGAGATTGAAATGGAACTGTATCTGTTGGATTTAGGAATAACTCCCGGTGATTCCTTGTGGGATGCTTACTGGCAAAGGTGGGAAAACGATGTCGAATCTGTAGAAGGGAAATTGGGCAGACCTAAGGATAACATCGTGATGTCCACCACTTTGGATTTCCGGCTTTTCAAGAAGACTTTCATCACTTTTGAAACAGCGTTGAGTCTGCTTATCGACAATCAATACGGCGACCGGGGACAAGTAGATTCACTCTGGGCGGACAAGGAAGCCGGTAAAATACTGAGCGAGGCCGATCAGCAGCTCCTGGACATAGATGAAATTATGGCGGATAACTTCAACTTCACCGTGAACGATGAGTTGATACACACTTTCACTCCCAAGGGATATATCAAGCCGGTGATCTACGCCGATTTACGGACCCCGCTGCCCTTCATCCCCACCACTTTCCGTTTGAACTATCGCCGCATTCCGGAGACTTACAATTCGCTGGGCAATCCTTCGATTCAATCCGACATCGACGCTATCAAGGTTGACAGCAGGACAAGGTTGTTCAAGAATCGAGTTTCGGTTAATGTTGGTAGTGAGATTAAAGGCGATAACCTTTATTACGCCAAGCAGATTACCACCACCAATAACACTTATAATCTGGGGTTGGGGTTGATGTTTCCCAAGCTTCCCACTGTCAATCTGGGTTTCAGGCTGATTAATCGCGACGGGGTGGGCAAGGCGGCGGTTTTGGATTCAGTATATTATGACCCGGTGTTGGAGGACAGCGTTGAAGCTACTCACGGGGTCGATTCAACCTTCACGGAAAACATCACTTCCACTTTTACCGCATCTGTGGGCTATCAATTGATGATGGAGCAATGGCGGGCTAATATTAATGTCAACAGTATGATGATGAATTATAGCGACAACAAGAATTCCGATTATAATTTCGACAATAATTCCTTCATCTTGTCTACAGCGTTAACCACGCCCTGGCCCTTTGGATTGGATATAAGTTACGGCAATTCCATCAATGCGCCTGAGAGCGGGAACAAGACGACTTACACCATTCTCAATTCGCGGTTCAATTATTATTGGCTCAACAAGGCGCTCACTACCTATGTAGGTTTGAATTACTTGACCGGAGTGAAATCCGAGGACTTAGTCGAAGACCCTGAAACCGGGGATTTGGTTGGTTCCGGAAATGGCATCGATAATGTCAAGAGCTCGATAAAAGCCGGGTTCAAATGGAAATTCACACCCAAGATATCGCTGGCGTTCGAATTTGAAAACATCGATCTTGTAGACGAAATAGACGATGACAACTCATACAGCGAAAACCGCGGCAAGTTGAAGTTTGAATACAGGATGTGAGGAAGTGAATTTAGTTAAAGCTAATCAATCATAAACAAACCCGGATGCGATTTCCGGGTTCACTTTAGGTATGGATATATGGCGGCAGTCAGACACGGTAAAATCACCGTTTTGCTCTTGATAACTATCGGAGCGTTCATATTAGCGGTGATGATTTCCGCACTTGATTTAGTGAAAGGACTTGAACTTGACACCTTGGACGCGCGCTTCAAACTCCGGGGAACAATCGATGTGGAAGACGCCGGTATCATCGTGGTCGGCATCGATGACCAGACTTATGAAGAGGTGCCCGAAAGATGGCCCTTCCCCAGGGAATACTACGCCAAAATGATTAGGAATCTGATGAAGGCCGGCGCCAGGATGGTGGTGTTCGATGTGCAGTTCACCGAAGAGGATTACAAATCCGTTAAAGGCGATTCAATTTTAGCGGCGGCGGTTTCGGAAGCGGGAAATGTGGTCCTAGCCGGGAAACTCATAGAAGAACGCAATCCCAACATTGAGGAATCGATTAGGCGGGTCATTTCACCGATTCCGGTATTGATGAAGACTGGCGCTGAATGGGGAACGGTCAATGAACCGAGCGATTTGGACAATTTCACCCGCAGGTATATGCTCTATCAGCCTTTCGGCGAAGAGACATATCTGCCCATCGGATTGAAAGCCTTCAAATTAATGAAGGGATATTCGGATACTGTCGAAGTGAGGACCGACGCCGATTATTTCTACTATGGAGATTTAAAGATACCGCGTTTTGAAGGGACGAATACCATGCTGGTGAATTTTTGCGGTCCCGCCAGGACTTTTCCCACTTATTCATTCTCGGACATTCTGGACGATTCTGAATTTGAATTGAAGAAGAACGATACCGATTATATGGAGGCTTTTTACGGGGCGGCTGATTTGCCGCCGGAATTCGCCGCGATGCTGCAAAATCCCTTCAAAGACAAAATCGTCCTTTTAGGGGCGACTATCGAGGAGCAAAAGGATACTTTTTCGTCTCCATTTTACAGCTACGGGGGCCGCAAGGAGAAGACGCCGGGGGTGGAATATCACGCCAACGCCCTGTGGACCATATTGAACGAGAAATTCATTTATTCCCTCGATATTCACTATATATTCTTAATAATGTTGGCTTTCGCCTTGATAACTGCGGCGACGGTGCATTTCTTGAAGCCGGCTGGGGGATTGGCGGCGGTAGTGCTGGAACTGGCGGCGTTGGCTTTCATCGCTGTTCAGCTTTTCAACCGGTATGGGTTGTGGATTGAGGTTACCGGTCCCGCATTAGCCTCTATGTTCACTTTCCTGGGGACGGGGGGTTACCAATTCATCGCGGAACAGAAAGAAAAGCGGATGATCAAGGGGATGTTCCAGCATTACCTCGCTAAGTCATTGGTGGATGAGTTAATCGCCAATCCTGATAAGTTAAAATTGGGGGGCGACAAGAAAGAATTGACGGTGTTCTTTTCGGACATTGAAAACTTCACCAGCATTTCCGAATCGCTTATACCAGAGAAATTGTTGGAATATCTGAATGAATATCTTTCCGCTATGACCGATATAGTCCTGGAATACGACGGCATGCTCGACAAGTATATCGGTGACGCCATTGTGGCGGTGTGGGGAGCTCCGATTGTGCGGGAGAGGCATGCGTCGCTGGGGTGCAGAGCTTCGCTGCAGATGCAGAAGCGTTTGGCGGAGTTGCGGAGGTCTTGGAAGATGGAAGGCAAGCCGGAATTCAAGGCTCGAATCGGGTTGAACACCGGTTTTATGACCATCGGAAATGTGGGTTCGCATCAGCGATTGTCGTATACGGTCATCGGCGACGTTGTCAACCTCGCTTCCCGGCTGGAAGGGATTAATAAACAGTATCAAACCTATATCATCATCAGCGATTCGACTTATAAGGAAGTGCGGGATGAGTTTCAGGCGCGCGAACTCGATTTGATTACGGTCAAGGGGAAGACGGAACCGGTGCTGATTTACGAACTTTTAGAGGAGGCGGACACATCCATCCCGGAGACGAAACAGAAGGTTAAAGAGCATTATTCCGAAGGTCTGAAATGGTATCGGGAGAGGCGCTGGGAAATGGCGATCGACTGTTTTAAAGGTGCGCTGAGCGCCGATCCGGAGGATTATCCTTCCAAACTTTATATCGAACGCTGCCGGCATTTTAGGGAAAACCCACCGCCCGATGATTGGGACGGGGTGTGGATATATACTACGAAGTGAAAAAGTGAAAAAGTGTGAAAGTGTGGTAATTATTGCACATTGTCTTAAAAACAGTGAATTGTTTCCATCTTTTATTAAGAGTCACCTACAGTGATTCTTGAAAATAATGTCCAATAATCATCTGTGTAGGGGTTCAATATATTGAACCCTTATAGTAAAAGTCAAGTATTTATTTTGTAGGGGTTTGATTAATCAAACCCCTACAAAATAAATACTTGACTTTTACTATA
>JABMRZ010000432.1 GCA_013202315.1 Candidatus Tariuqbacter arcticus
TGAAAATCTAATGCCTATAATAACAATAGTTTAAAACATTCCAATTTAAACATATAAGGCAAATCTTGTCAAATTCAGGTTTTAAGAGGAAGTTGTGGAATCCATTGAATTCCTCGGATATTTTCTGGAAGGCGCGAGCGTTGTTGACGGCGGCTTCGATTTTAGCGCGGTTGCGGATGATTTTGGGATTTTCCATCAAGCGGGCGAGGTCGTTTTGGTTGAAGCGAGCCACACTTTCCGGCGCAAAATCGGCGAATTCTTTCCGGAAGTCCATTCTCTTTTTCAGCACAGTGAGCCAATTCAGACCCGCCTGGAAGATTTCCAGGATAACATGTTCAAAGAGGTGACGGTCGTCATCGCTGGGAACCCCCCATTCATCATCGTGATAATCCACCATTAAAGGATGATTCAAGCACCATGCGCAGCGGATAACATTATCCAAAAACTGTCTCCGTTTTTAATATAAATCACAAGATTGTTTTTATCGGTTCTTCGCTGTTTTGTATGGATAGATTTTTTAATCTTTGAACCGCTGATTTCCGCTGATTTTTTTGATTGCGCTGATTTTCTAGAAAAGTTTATTCAGCATCATCTTTATATTTCAACGGTTCCGAATCAATTTCTTACTGAATCCGGTAAACATTCAAACACAATTATTAAAAAAATCAGCCGCACGATATGAACTGCGAACTAACGGTCCCGAAGCCACTCCTTTAAATCCAAGTTTAAACGCTTCAATTTCCAGCGTTTTGAATTCTTCAGGAGTATAGTATTTCTCCACTGGATTGTGTTCCCTCGAAGGCGCGATATACTGCCCGATGGTGACGCCGCCGCAATCGGCTTCCCGCAAATCCTTCATAGCGTTTAATATCTCTTCCCACGTTTCCCCCAGGCCGATCAGCATCCCCGATTTAGTGAAAATTCCGGGGCGGTGTTCCCTCGCTAAGCGCAGCATTTTCAAGGAAGTGCGATAGTCGGCTCGCTGGTCGCGAATGAGCGGAGTCAGCCTTTCCACCGTTTCGATATTATGATTGAACACATACGGTTCAGCTTCGAGGACGATTTTGAGGGCTTCTTCGGAGCCGGAAAAATCGCCGGGCAGCGCTTCCACCCTAATTCCTGAATTCAAGGCTTTCACCTGTCGGATGTTCTCCGCATAATAATCCGCGCCGCCGAGATGTAAATCATCCCGGTTGACTCCGGTGATGACGCAGTATTTCAAGCCCATCCGCTTGACAGCTTCGGCGATTCGGGGCGGTTCAGCCGGGTCGGGGGGTTCGGGTTCGCCCGTCTTTATGGCGCAGAAGCGGCAGTTGCGGGTGCAGGTATCCCCCAATATCAGGAAAGTGGCGGTATGACGGCTGAAGCATTCGCCGATATTGGGGCAGCGCGCTTCCTGGCATACGGTATGCAGCCCCAATTCGCGCATCAAACGATGCACCTCGAAAGCGTCAGCGTCAAATAATTGAACTTTGAACCATTCCGGTTTACGGATTCTCATGATTATCAGGCTTTGGGCTATGGGCTATAAGTTATAGGTTTTGAATTATGCGTCATTCCGGTATTGTTTGGAACCTAACGCTGTGTATTTCAATACTCCACCGTCACCCGGTAAAAATACTGCCCCCCAACAGCATTGGAATCCACGAATGTGTTGGTATAGGTAACGGCATAAGGAAGCATACCGTGTATGTCGAAATAAGGCTCACGAAAACGGTAAATCCGATATTCATCGGCGGCGATGATTTCCTGCCAGGTCAATACCACATCGTTCCCGGAAGTGTTTATTATCAAATCGCTGATCGGCGGAATATATTCCGGCTTTAGACGGACAAGGAGCATATTGTAATTGCCGGTAGCGGAAAATGATTTGGATTTACCACCTACTATATAACCGCCGTCGGTGGTTTGTTGCACACTATATGCCCAGTCCATCTCATCACCATATATAACCATAGTCCATAACGAATCACCTGATGAATCCGTTCTGATAAGGTAAAAATTGTAATTTCCAAAAGAATTAGTCATTCCCGCTATAATAAAACCTTCATCGTATGTCTGCTTGACGCAACGCCCATTATCATTATGGTACCCACCATAAGTATGCAACCAGATGCGCTCGCCGTATTCATCCGTCTTCATCAGCACGACATCGCTTCCACCGGCGCCAAAATCGAGGGTATATCCGGTAACAATATAGCTGCCATCCTGGAGCTGCAGGACACAACTTCCACTCCCTCTGAATTCATCATATATTCTTGTCCAGATGGTATCTCCGTTCGCGTCAGTCTTAAGCAATAGGAGATAATTGGTTATTAAATTGGGCGAAAGACCGCCAGCTATGATATATCCCCCATCCAGAGTCTGAGCCACACTGCCGCCGCCTTCATCATCTTCTCCTCCATAAACCCGCGTCCAGAGGGTATCGCCATTCTCATCGGTTTTGATTAAATAAATATCAGCGCCATTGGAGAAGGAAGAAGTACAACCGACAACAATATATCCCCCGTCGCTTGTCTGATGAACTTCATAAAATCCCGCTCCAGCATTGCCCGGATAGATGCGTTCCCAAATAGAGTTTCCGTTTGCATCGGTTTTTACCAAATAGGGATGTTTAATGAATCCA
>JABMRZ010000433.1 GCA_013202315.1 Candidatus Tariuqbacter arcticus
CCATAACAATCCCCATTATAAATTCTTAATTCTTAATTCTTAATTCTTAATTCTTTATTCTTAATTGTATTACTGGCCTCTGATTGACATTCGCAAACGCTGATATTCCATCCGCATTACCGTTGAAATTAAATTGTGGCCGAGCTGATTCTTCGCCATATCCGCCATTTCCATATCGATATCCACATTATTGATGGCGTTGAGTTTGGGATTCGAATCATCCACTGCAACCCCAGGCGCAGAGTTCAACCTGCCCCCAACAGGCAAATGCTTCGGATGTGTCTGGCATAATGCGAATTTATTCCGATTGAGTTGATTCTCCAATTCAGCCTCGAACTTCACTTCCATCCGGTTATATCCGGAAACCTCCACATTAGCCACATTATTGGCTATTACTTTATGCCGCAATGAATATGCGTCCAAGCACTTGCCACATAACGGAGTTACCGTCTTCCCAAACAGCATATTTTCCAACATAATTCAAAACCCGAATTTGTGAGGAAATATCTTCCATACCCCGGCAACAATTTCCCCTGTCCAAGGCAAGAAATACCGCTATTGCGCCTAAAAATCAGCCCTCCACTGCAACCAATTCATAAATTGACCCAAATCACAATTATCTCGCTCAATAAAATACAATTTCTATGCCAAACAGAAAAGCGATTTCAAAATAAGACAATCCAACATAACATATCGTGAATCACTTGTCGATGTTCTCTATTAAATCAGATTATTGAAGCATTGGCTATGAACTACACCAAATCTTCAAATGCAAAGATAATACCCGAAATCTCTTATAAAACTCTTCAAGATAATTCGAACTCATCAGGCGATTTCAAATAAAAGGTTGGATACTTTCGGAAGGATGATAAGCGAGCAGAGACTGTTAAGGATGGTAATCCTCCAATCGCTGTAAAGCAAGCAGCTACTATCGACTATAGATTTTCAATATTCTTAACCGTTTCTCAAAAAAAAAGGAACCGCATATAACGGTTCCTTGCTTACGATTCAAGTCTTTCTCAGTTCATAGAGGATGATATTAACCTTCGACTCCTAACGCTTCCAGTTTCTTGCGAGCGCCCTCCAATGTATATCCCTCCACTTTCACCAAATGATTTATCCTTTTTATATTCTCAACCGCTTGATCATCATATCTCCTCTGATTTCCTGGAGTGCGCAAAGGCTCAATAAAACTCCTGAATTCCCTCTCCCAAAACCTCAAAGTCGGTTTCGGAACCCCAGTCAGGGCGTGAACCTGGCTTATTGAGTAGAGCTTGGATGAATTACTGGCATTATAACTATCCACGCACCATCACCCCCTTCTAATATCATATTTATTATTAATAGTACTAATTATATTCTTCCTATTCTGTTTATCGGCAAGCCTAAGATAATCTTTAGCCGATTTTACTATAAATCCCTTTTTTTTCAATACACAGTTATAGATTTTTAAAAAAAAAAGCCGAACGCGCTAAGCGCCCGGCGTTTTTATTATAATCCCACGATGACCCTCATTAACCCATTACTCCAGCCACTGTTGAGGGCAGCATATTCGCCTGTGACATCATTGAAATACCAGTCTGCATCAGAATCTGTGCCCGGGTGAAGTTCATCATCTCGTAAGCCATATCAGCGTCGCGGATGGTCGATTCCGACTGAGTGGCGGACTCCTGGCTGATTTGCAGGTTCAATATGGTGTTCTGCAAACGCTCAACCATCGAACCGATGAAAGTCCGCTCGGTGTCCTTCGACTGAATTGCGGTATCAATAATGTCGATAGCCGCTTGCGCATTGGCGGTATTGCACACATCGATGTCAGTGGTGAGACCCAAAGATGCCGCGGTCATACTGCCCAAGTTGACATAGTAATAGTCATCACCTATGGTGTTGTTGGCGCCGATATGGAACTTGAGCGAATTAGCATCCCCTGCAGTCGATGAGTTGTTGTAACCCAATGCTAAGCAAGTTGAAGATTGCAGTGATGTTGACGAAAAATCCCCGTTAATCAAATTTAATCCGTTGTAATTGGTCACATTGGCGATTCGGGTGATTTCACTCTTCAACTGCTGGAACTCCACATTGGCAATCTCACGGTCTGTCGATGCCAAAGCCCCATTAGCGGACTGAATCGCTATTGCTCGCATCCTGATAAGCTTCTCATCGATGACCGACAAAGCGCCCTCGGCGGTTGCCAGCAAATTGATGTTGTAATTTGCGTTCTTCTCCGCTTCTACCATGCCGCTGATCTGAGCCCTGAATCGCTCTGAAACACCCAACCCCGCAGGATCATCCCAAGCGTAGTTGATACGCATTCCTGACGAAAGCCGCTGCACCGCGCTGTCCATTGCGTTTTGGGTTACCCACAGATTACGATGCGCATTCATCGCCAGGATGTTGTGGTTGACTCGCATACTCATTTTCTCTTACCTCCTTGAGGATTTGTTATTTGGAATTTGCTTATTTCCGCAAATTATGAAACTGCGTTCAAACTTAAATTCAATATTATTATCGGCACCTTGAACAATTACTTTAGCTTTTTTTAATCAATTGTTAGAATTTTTTTCGCCTTCTTACTTGAAGTAACTATTTATTAAATATGTAAAGAAATAAGAAATAACCCTTTCAGTTTATTAACACTATATCTTTTAGATTGTTCAGATGTGGATTCGCCTCGAAAACAGGAGTGCAGTATGGATTCTTAAGCCTCCATTAAATAATAAGCGCCTGTGATTCTTTGTTCACTTTAAACTCTCGTGCTGAGTAAAGGTATGATAATTGCTATTTATAATGAGCGACAAAAATTCTCGCCATTTATGTACGGGCGAGGTTACCTCGCCCCAGAGCGATTGTCCTTGGATTCTGGGCTGGGAAACCCAGC
>JABMRZ010000434.1 GCA_013202315.1 Candidatus Tariuqbacter arcticus
CCAAGAAACCTATACCCAATTCATTAGATACTTGAAAACACGAAGCAATAATTTTTTTATAATATCCTCGTATTGCATTTTTTATCCCTTTCATCCCCTTAATCCCTGTTAATTTAGGCTTTAGGCTTGTGTATCTCTGTGTTCTCTGCGGCAAATATTCATAGCAAATTTCAAATATCTTTGGTTAGATTTCATTCATAATTCATAATTCATAATTCACAAACAACCCTGCTCCCAAACCGGGGGCTGAAATCCATAGGGGAAACAATGAGGCGTTATGAAACGACTTACATCATTGACGGCGCGTTAGAACAGGAAAAAATCGATGAGCTTGCCAAGCGGGTTACCGAATTAATCAACAAAGCCGGTGGTAAGGTCATCGAAGAGAAGCATTGGGGCAAACGGAGACTGGCATATGAAATCAAGAAACGCCAATATGGTTATTATGTTGTATTGAACCATGAATCTCCAACCCCGGTCTTAGCTAGCGTCGAGAAGTTTTTTAAATTAAATCAGTCTATTTTACGCTTTCTAACAATCCTTCTTACTCCACAGGTTTTGAAGCTCATCGCAAACGATGAGGAGCTTAAACGCAAGGCAGAAGAGAAAGCATTAGAGTTATCGCAATCGATGAATAAAAGCGAGAAATAAGGATGACTGAATTACGCATGCCCGATGTCAACAATGTAATAATTGTGGGCAATCTTATCAAGGACCCGGTATTCAGACATACAACTACCGGGACTCCGGTGACTAATTTCTATATCGCCTCGAACAGGAAATTCAGAGACAATATGGGGAATTGGAAGGAAGATGTCTGTTTTGTCGGGGTTGTCGCCTGGTATAAACTGGCAGAGAGTTGTTATGAGAACCTGCATAAGGGTTCGGCTGTATTAGTTGAAGGTGAACTTCAGAGCAGGACTTTCAAGACCGATGATGGTTTTAACCGGAATATCGTAGAGATTAAAGCTCGCCGCATCCAATTCTTGAATAAACGGGAATACACTACCAACGATTTTTACACCGAAGGCACTCGAACCTTCCCTCAAGAGACGAAGGTAGAGGATAAGGTCGAAGCGGATTCCGAGGCGGAAAAACAGCCTACTTCCGAGAAAACATCGGAACAGGAATCCAAAGGCAACGATGAGGATCAGACGCAGTTCGATTTCGGCTATAAAGACTTAAAATTGTGAATCGAAAGTAACACCGGGTGAATAAAGTTTGAGAGTGGGCTCGCCACTGAAAATAGCTGCGAGCTGCGAGTTGCGAGCTGCGAGCTGCGAGTTTCGAGTTGCGAGTTGCGAGTCTCAGGTCTCAAGTTTCGTGCCTCAAGAAGAGACCGGTGTAATTAATCTGAGAATAGGGTTTAGGGTTTAGGGGTTAGTAAGCTATCATTTTCTTTTCTTGAAAATGGAAAATGGAAAATGATAGTGTTACCGGACTGAGACATTATTTTCATGCTTCGGGGCGTCTCCTGTTCGGCATATAGATTTAATCTGAAAACTATTTCTGAGAGGAATATTTTAAATGATAGGTATAAGGAAACGAATTTGCCGGTTCTGTGAAAACAACATTCAATATATCGATTATAAGGATGATAAGATGTTAATTCGGTTTGTCACCGAGCAGGGCAAAATCATCCCCCATAGAATATCAGGCACCTGCACCATTCATCATCGTCAATTGGTGAAGGCTATCAAGCGCGCGAGGCATTTAGCGATAATACCGTATATCATTGAAATGCCGAGGTAGCCGTTCGATCGGCTATCGATTGTAATGCGCCTTGAAATCGGAAATATAAAATTAACAATAGAATACTCTTATGAAAATCATATTACAGAAGGACTTTGCCTCGCTCGGCACCGTCGAGGATATTGTCATCGTCAAGGATGGTTATGCCCGAAACTACCTAATCCCTCAGGGGATTGCCGTCAAAGCGGATAAATCGGCGCTCAAAGTGTTAGCTGAAAACAAGAGGGTGGCGGAATTCCGCCGGAACAGGGAAAGGCGCAGCGCAGAAAAACTGGCGGAACAACTGACGCAGACAATCCTCATCGCCAAAGTCCAAACCGGCGAAGAGGACAGGGTATTTGGTTCGGTGACAAGTCAGGATATCGCCGAGCTGCTAAAGAAGAAAGGCATTGAAATCGACCGCCGGAAAATCGAATTGGAGGAGCCGATAAAAGCGCTGGGTAAGTATCGGATATCACTTAGACTGCATCAAGAGGTGACGGTAAGCGTCAGACTCAATGTGGAGAAGAAGTAGTCGAAGGATTATCTATGGAGGGGGTATAAATTGCAATTGGGGCGATTTGCAGCCCCTTTTTTTATATAAGCAGCAATAATCGAAAGCGGAATTTGATAAAATAAAGGGGCGCCCGCCGTCCGGCGGATTGAACGCCCCTTTTTAACATCACTGATTGTAAATCCTGAAACTCACCCTAAATCATACATTTTCAACATCTTCATAATCAGCGCTACACATCCTATCTCTATCATTATGCCGACGAAGTTCGCGGAAATAGTCCCTACCCAACATTGACAGTATGAATGCGAAGGTGAAAGCCGCAATGTATTCTTTTATTCCATTTCCTTCGAGCATCAACGGCACCATCCCCGCCAACCCTCCGAAGAATCCGATGATAATATCGCCGGTTTTGAGCATTTTCGATCCTTAATATAGTGATTGACAAAACCGGCTAATGAATGTGCAATAAGTATGCCACCCTATATACAATTGATTATAGTTATTCTTATAAATAGCCGCCGATTATCATTCGTAGGGGCAATTCATGAATTTCCCCTACCATTAGTTTTATGCTATTGTATTGTAAGGGTTTAAAAAATTAAACCATTACTTTATTAGCGAGGAATATTCATAATAATAAATTCATTCAATACAAGTTCTACAAATATTTATTTTATGTTAATTAACTATATCTGTATATTTTACAATGGATTCCCGCTTTCGCGGGAATGACAG
>JABMRZ010000435.1 GCA_013202315.1 Candidatus Tariuqbacter arcticus
TTACCTCGCCCCAGAGCGATTGTGCTTGGATTCTGGTCTGGGAAACCCAGCCCTTACAAGATTGTGACAACAATTAATGTCGCTTATTATAGATACTGGTGTTTATGTCAATTATGCTTAATTCGCCCGGCAAAATGGATGTAGCCGCGCCTGGGTGCCTAAGGTTTTGAATAGTCTTTCCGAATAGTGCTCCTCGAATATCTTCCTTCTGAAAGATTCACCCTATAGATCCGACTCAGGTTTTCTGTGAATGGAAAACTCAGAATAATTATTTCCCTTCAGCCGCCTTATTATTTAAACAATCGAATGAATTGCTGTAATTAATCTTGTGAGATGCGACTTTGATTATTGAACCTTTCGGCAGCGTGAAATTCAGATCAGCATTAAACGTGGATGAATGTCGATAACCCCGCCCCCAGAACGGCCGGGTTTGTTTTACACTGAGTTGTTTGATATTCTTTCCGTTTGAATCGAATATGGCGATATCTATATGACCATGAATTGATCCTGATTTAGCGCTTCGGTTGACTTTCCCCTGGATTCTAAGTGAATTATCACTCATAGATATGTACTTCAAGTTTGAAAAACTGATTTGCTCTGAATCAACTCCTTCAATCGTGTATTAATTGTTTTTTTGCATCGTAAGACTCGACGAACAGCCAAACAGCAAGTTGAAAGAGAAGATTAAAAACGTAGTCAGAATCAACTTTGATGTTTTAGTGAACATTTTACTCTCTTTGTTAAATAATTATTTATTGTCTACGGTATTTTTTCCGGGGACAAACCATTTATACAAAACCGGCAGGATAACCAGAGTGAGTAAAGTCGAGGTTATCAATCCTCCAATAACAACAGTAGCTAATGGTCTTTGAACCTCTGAACCGATCCCCTGTGATAAAACTAATGGCGTCAACCCAAGCATCGTCGTTAAAGCAGTCATTATAACCGGATTAAGCCGTAACAACGCTCCCTCCAAAATGACTTTCTCCAGAACTATATCGCGGAGGTATAGTTTATTAAAGTAGCTGACTAACACGACACCATTTTGCACCGCAACGCCAAACAGAGCGATAAATCCGACAGATGCCGGAACCGAAAGATATTGCCCGGAAATAAACAATGCGAAAACACCGCCTATCAAAGCAAAGGGGATATTCAGATAAATCAGTACTGCACTCTTGAAAGACCCGAAAGCAGAATATAAGAGCAGGAATATTATCAGCATGGTAATAGGCACAATAATCCCCAATCTTGTCATTGCGCGCTGCTGATTTTCAAACTGCCCGCCATATTCAATAAAATATCCCGGAGGTAAATCCACATTCTCATCGATTCGTTTTTTAAGCTCCTTAACTACACTTCCCATATCCCTGCCTTCTATATTAGACTGGATGGCAATTCTTCGCTGGTTGTTCTCGCGTGTTACCTGGATGGGACCGATTGTTTCTTTAATAGCTGCTACACTTGACAGTGGTACAAGCACACCGTCTTCGGAATGAATCATGATATTTGATATGGCTTCTATATCATTTCTGTATTTTTCATCCAGCCGAACGAGGATACCGAATCTCCGGTTCTTTTCATAAATTTGCCCGAAAATCTCTCCACCGATACCGATTTCCACAACTTCCAGGATATCGTTGGTAGATAATCCAAGTCTGCCGGCTTTTTTAGGATCGACTTCGATTACAATCTGGGGCTGACCGAAAGACTGCTCAACAGAAAGGTCTGTTATCCCTTCAACTTGCGACATTTCTTCTTTCACTTCGTTTCCCAGATTCCTGAGCAAGTTTAAATCTTCACCATATAGTTTTACTGCCAATTCCGCTTTAACGCCGGAAAGAAGTTCGTCGAACATATTTTGGATTGGTTGAGCAATAACAATCTGGATACCGGGATACATTTCTAAATCTTCACGGATATCATCGATTAAGTCCTGCTTGCTTCTGCCTTTATCCCACTCGTCATAAGGCAATAAGCCGACCATTATTTCTGCGGAGTTAACCGGATGTGGGTGCGATCCCGCTTCAGGCCTGCCGATTCTGGTTAACACATAGGTTACTTCGCTGTATTTTGTAATTTTCTCCTGGAATATTTCCATTATTGTAGTCATTTCTTCCAGCGAAGTCGATGGTGCGCTGTCGACTCGAATTTGTATCATTCCCTCTTCAAGAGTCGGTATAAATTCCGTACCTAAAAAGGGAATTATGACGATGCTGATAATTAATGCGGTAACCGATATTGACAGCACCAACGGCTTGTTTTTTAGCGCCCATTTTAGAATGGGAGTATAAATGTTTTTCAGGACTTTGGCAATAAAGCTTTCTTTATTTTTCAGGGAATGACTTTTCAGCAAGACGCTGGTGAGCATTGGAACCAGGGTAAAAGTGAATATCAGCGCTCCTAACAGCGCAAAAGTAATACTGAAGGACATCGGGCTGAACATTTTACCTTCCACACCCTGCAGAGTAAATAGCGGAAAAAAAACAACAATGATTATTGTTGTTGCAAATGCGATAGGTCTTGCTACTTCCATCGCCGCAGATTTTATTAAGTCTTTTATCGGTACCCCATCTTTATTTTCCTGCAAATGCCGCCAGATGTTTTCCACCATAACGATTGAACTGTCAACCATCATACCAATCGCAATGGCTAATCCTCCTAACGACATTAGATCCGCTGACAAATTGAACAGCTTCATCATAATGAATGCGGTTAAAATTGCGATGGGGAATGACATAATAACCACAAGAGCGCTTCTTATATTCCCCAGGAAAAGAAACAGAACTAATATCACTAACATTGCTCCCTGCAGCAACGCTGATTTTACCGTTCCGGTCGCCCTATCTACAAGATTTGCTTGTTCATAAAAGGGTATTAAATGGACTCCGCCTGGCAGAGACTTCTGAACCTCTTCAACCTTTTCATATAAATCTTTGATAACCTTAGATGTATTCTCACCGTATAATTTCAGCACAATGCCTGTGACAACTTCTCCGGTTCCGTCTTTTAAAACAACTCCCCTTCGAACTTCAGGACCAATTTGTACTTTGGCAACATCGTCCAGGTGCACTACGGTTCCATTGTGTTCCTTGATTTTAATTTTTGACAATTGATCGGTGTTGGTTATCAAACCTACTCCGCGCACCAGGTATTCTTCACGTCCTCTAACAATGAACTGTGCGCCGACATTACGGTTATTGTCCTCAATAGCTTCGACAACATCATTCAATGCCAGATCGTAGGCGATTAGTTTCATAGGATCGACCCAAACCTGGTATTGGAGGACATTTCCACCCATTGAAAGCACATCCGTGATTCCGGGAATTGTCCTAAGTTGATATTTAACAACCCAATCGTTGATTGTCCTCAGGTATATATCCAGCGGTATACCTTCTGTAACTACAGTTGAATCCGCGGTAAGATAATACATGAATACCTGTCCAAGACCGGTTGAAATGGGACCCAGCTTGGGCTGTTCATGCATTTCGGGGAGTTCCGCCAGTGCGGCATTTAACCTTTCGGATACAAGCTGGCGGGCAAAATAAATGTCTGTGCTTTCTTTGAAGTTGACATAAATCACCGCCATCCCAAAAGCGGAAGTTGACCTGATTTCAGTCACATTCGGCAAACCGTTCATAGCCGCTTCGATGGGGAAAGTGATCAGTCTTTCAACCTCTTCCGGCGCCATTCCATGAGCTTCGGCATATATCGAAACCTGAACCGGTGAAATATCGGGAAATGCGTTAACCGAGATGTGTGAATATGACCAGATTCCAATCCCCAATACAGTGATGAAAAACAATCCCACAATCAATTTGTTGTCTAAAGAAAACTGTATAATCCTGTTGAGCATGTGTCATTCTCCTTAGTGTGCGCAATTTTGAGAATATTCACCTTTTTGAGATTCAGAGCGAATTGCAAAAGCACCCTGAGATACAACGACTTCCCCGGGGTTTAAGCCCTCAAGAATTCTAATCCAACCCCTATTAGTTTCGCCGGTTCTCACTTCTCGTGCGGTAAATACACCCTTCTTTTCCATTACATATACAACTTCATCGCCATGTTCGTCTTTCAGGATCGATTCTGCGGGAACAGCAATTGCGCTGACTTCTGATTTGTTGATTGTTGCGGTTATAAAGCCATAGGTTACAAAACACCCGTCCGGATTTTTATAAGTAATGAATGCCGGAACCGTCCGTGTTTCAGGATTTACTTGAGATGAAATTCTCTCGATTGTACTTTCATGGCTGCAATGTTTTCCATTCTGATGGCATACTACTACTTTCATGCCAGTTTTAATGCCGGAAGCATCCTTTTCCGAAAGATCGATTCTGACTCGTATATGCTCACTGTCAATGATATGAAGCAGGTTATCTTCAGGTGTAACCCGCATACCCAACCGGGCTTCCATGGCTGTAACTGTCCCTGTAATGGGGCTTCGAAGTGTTAATTGCCCCTCAGCCTGTTTTTGCTTTTCGATTTCTGCAAGGTCGGATTCTGAAAATCCCATGGCGTACAATGAAGTCTTTGCGGCATTTACTGTCGCCGATGCTGATGTCAATTGTGCTTTCTTTTCCAGTAATTCTGCTTTTGAACCGATTCCTTCTGAAATCAGGGTCTGGTATCTTTGAACAGAGCCTTCGAGAAATTCCAACTCCGCCAATGCGATGATATACCCGGCTTCTGCCTCACCGATTTCAGGAGATTCGATGACACAAAGCGGACTACCGGCTTTAACGAAATCACCGATATCCGCATAAATCTTATTAATTCTGCCTTCGACAAGACTGCCGACTAATGCTTCCTTAAAAGGATGCGGCACGATGGTTCCGGGGACTTCAATGGAAACCGATAGATTTTTAGAATCTACTATGATGGTTTCAATTCTGGCTAATTCCATCGCTTCTTCGGATAATACAACTTCATTTTCAGCGTCGTGGTCCTGTCCCTCGTGTTCATCTTCTTCGTGGCCGGCATCTTCCAGCCGCTGTTTTTCATTATCAGCATCATGATCTCCATGTTCCGAGCAATCGTGTTGTTCTCCCGCAGGATCATGACCCTCGTGCTCTTCTTCTATTTCGTGAGATGCGGTATCTGAATGTTGGGAGTGATCATGGTTGTCGTGATTTTCATATTGATCTGTCTGGCAGCCGGATAAACTCACTGAAAGGAATATGAATCCTATAACTGCGGCTAACAGTGCGATCATTTTCAAATAGTTGCCGGGCATTTTTATGCTCCTTATTTCAATCTCTGTTGAAAATAGCGGGGTTGGGAGTCCGCGAGCCGTTATTTTCATTTTAAGTTGAGCGATGTTCGCGGTCTAGACCATCGCATGATGGTTTATTATGGTCTGTTCAGAATGGATTTACCCGAAATTCTGTCAAGTTGGATAATACTGCGGTATAAATCGGCGGCTATTTCAATCGAGTCAAGTCTGCTTTCGAGATAATTTCTCTGCGCTTCAATAACATCCAAGTAGGAAGCTTCACCCAGTGAGTAGCTTTTCTTTGCCAATTCCAGTGTTTTCCTTGATAACGGGAGAATTTCGTCAGTTGATAATTCGTAGTTTTTCGAAAGAATTTTTAGTTTACCTAATGCGGTATTATATTCGTTTGCGGTTTCTATCACTAAATTATGATATTCGGCTTCACTAATTCGCATCCTGGCTTTAGAGGATTTCATCTCACCTCTTTGTCCAAGCCAGAACCATAAAGGAATGTTAATACCGAATTCCATTCCCCAATAATCCGGATCATTTTCTACCGGGAGATGCTGTTGGAAATAGGATATTTCAAGATCCGGCAGCCAATTCAGATATGTCAGATGTTTTTCATAACCGGCAATTTTCGAATTGTATTCTGCCAGTTTCAGTTCCGGATTTTCACCGGCTTCCGAAGGATATACAGTATCAGCGCTATAGGGCGCGGCATTCTCCAATGGGTTTTCAAGTTTAAATGCATCGAATTCAGTTCCGATGAAGCGAATTAAATTATCCATCGCAACAGCTTTTTCTACAATTGCAGATTCAGATAATTGCCGGGCGGAATAAGCTTCAACCTTTGCACGTTGAGCGTCAAACAAAGAAGCTTCGCCAAGCTCGTAAGCTTTTTGGATATTATCCGCATATTCAGAAACCGCCTTGAAATTCTGTGATAGAATCGATTCAATTTCAGATTTTTCCCATGCTTCGATATATAGTTCTCGCACCTGAGCTTCCAAATCCAGCCGGATAACCGATTGTTCATATATAGTTCTATTCAAGACGGTTTTACTATGACTGTACCGCAGATATGTCTTTAGAGGGAACTCTAATTCCTGAGATAATGTTAATCGTCTTTCTTCATAATCTGCTAGTTGACTTCCCGAAGGGACGCCTTCATATTCCCATGCAATCTGCGGAGATTCCGGCGATACTGCACTCAGCAACCCGCCTTTTGCTTCATCGATAACAGCATTCGAACTGCTGATCAGTGGATGGTTGCTAACTGCGATTTTAACTGCTTCCTCGATAGTAATGGTGTGATCAGCAAAAGCATTGGCAATTTGTGCAATAATTAACAATATCGCCAGGATTAACTTGTAGTACATAGAGCAATCCTTTTATAATCAATGTATTAAAAGATTATTTGAGTAGCATCTTATTCAGAATAAGCAGAATTAATTGAAAGGATCAAGCTGCTTGCGGAGGTCGTTCCGGAGGGTTCAAGAAAGGAGATGGAGGTATAAGATCGTGTTGAATTGAAATATATGTGGAAGTATAATCAATTTCGTAATTATATATGAAGCCCATATTTAACAGAGAGTTATAGCATGTACACATACAACCACAACTGGAATCCTGATCGTGTTCCTGTGAATTGCAAGGATGCGCTGTTTCCTCGATGTGCTCGTCTAAATGCGATGCATGGAGATAATCATGTATAGAAAACGCACCTATGAAAAGCATTAAAAATATTATAACTGTTTTACGCAGTGTATGGTTCATGTAATATGAACTTCGTATTATTGCGAAAAGTTCCCAGACTATATGTTCCTCAAAAAACACTAGCCTGGTCGGTGTAGGGGTGGGGAGTAATCCCCATCCCTACTCCGACCAACAAATACGCCATGTATCACCGCTTCGCGCCGCCCGCCGGTTCAAGGATTTAATCGCAAACGCGCATTTGATATTCTGTCCTTTAATCAGTTCCAGTGCGTACAATTGTGTTCCGGAAATCAGCATCAATCAAAAGCACTCCGCCGTTCTTTCAGGAACCGCAAGCGTGGGTGGTATAAAGGATATGCAGACTTAGAACCATCTCATAAATCTCTATAGACGCCATGATACTTAACTGCGTATCACTCCTGTTAGAGCTACAACGAACAGCGTTGTAAGTATCCAACCCATTATAATGTGTATCCACATGTAGAAACATATACATCCACCGCTAATCGACAAATCGTACTTATTCAATACACGCATTTCACCTTTACGATGTGCGTTAGGAAGCCAATAAGTAGTTCCTGTAGAAATATTTATAATCTTTAAAATAACAGTTACTTAATCACACAAAAACTTGCTTTTTTCGTATCATCTTTGTATATTATGTTTAAAATTATCAATAACATAAAAATCAGAAAAGGTGAAAAATGCGATTAAAGCAGGAAATTCAATTTGCCATTCCCGACCAAAATTTCATGGATTGGCTGCCCCCGGGGACTTTCACCCCCGACCCGGAACTGCTGAAAATTAGCGAAATTTTAGACGGCATCCCGCAAGCGTTGGACCTGGTGACAACTGACCTGCTGGTAAACCCTGACATTAACCCCAATAGCAAGATGGGGCGTCCCGGAATTACCGTCGAACAAGTGCTCCGCACAGCCCTGCTGAAACAAAAAAAGGGCTATTCATACCGGGAACTGGTGGAGAGGATTGATGATTCCTTTAGTTTTCGTCAGTTCACCCGCTTCGGTTTGGCGCCTATTCCCAATTTCAGCGCCTTGTAAAAACTGATCGTCCGCATTCGTCCTGAGACCTACAACCAGATTAACAATATGGTCAAGATAATAGCGAAAACCGTCAAAGGCGTTGAAGGCAAACCGGTTGAAGAGGGCAAATCGCTGCGCCTGGACTGCTGTGTGGTGGAAACCGACATCGCCTATCCGGTTGACGCAAAACTTTTAAATGACAGCGTTCGCATTCTGACCCACATCCTCACCTTTTGTCGCAAGGAATTGCAAATCATAGACTTCAGTTTTGCCAACCGCACCAAGCAGGCGAAAAAGCGGGACTATGAGATTGTTCTGCAAAAGGGCCCCAAAGCCCCGAAGAAACGGCGCAAGCTCTATCGGAAACTGTTGAAGGTGACCAAAGAAGTCATTGCCATGGCTGAAGAAGCCCTTCCTCTGCTTCAAAAAGCATGGGAGCAGGATCGCGAAAACAATGACTTCGAGGGTGCGGTTTCCGGTCTGGAACATTTCATTCCTTTGGCTTGCCAAGCGGTAGATCAATGCCAGCGCCGCATATTGAACGATGAAAAGGTTCCCGCTGAAGAGAAAATTGTTTCCATCTTTGAGCAACACACCGATATAATTTGCCGGGGCAAAAGCGGAACACCAACTGAATTCGGGCACAAGGTATTATTCGCCACTGGACGATCCGGTATGATCACCAATCATGATATATTCCGAGGCAATCCTGGTGATAACACTATGCTGCCTAATGCTTTAGATGAGCATAGCAGTCTATTTGGCTGCGCCCCGGAAGAACTTACAACAGATCGGCGGTTCTTCAGCGCTGATAATGAAGAGCTTGCAAAAGAAAAAGGGGTCAAATTCGTTTCTATTCCCAAGCCGGGGAGGCTCAGCGCCACCCGTAAAGCCTGGCAGAAATCTCGTTGGTTCAAAGAGCTCCAGCATTTCCGGGCGGGCATCGAGGGGAACATTTCCAATCTCCTGCGCAATTACGGCTTGAAGCGCTGCCTTTGGAAGGGGTGGGAAGCGTTCTGCAGCTATGTCAGTCTGAGTGTTTTGACCTACAACTTATGCAAATTAGCACAACATACTGTTTAAAAGTAGGTTGAAAAGTTAATATTTTAAATTTCACAGGAGAAGTATGTTCAAAACAGCTTAATTTGACTGAAATATACTGTATATGTGTAGATCGTCGCAATTTTGTTCAAGCTTGACCCGAAAATCACTTGTAATTGCCCTGATATATTCACATTTATCTTTATTAGAATATAATAAATGATGATTTCTGCAACAGGAACTAACTAATCATTCCTTTGCCTGTTATGAACCGCTAAATAAAACTGAAAATTATGATTATACTCATTATTTCAGCGTTTTCGACGTCATCTAGAAATATCTAAGATTCAAATAACTATCTATATTAATACAAACTATCTATTATTTGGATTGATAAATATTGTTAGTGAAATAAATTATTCATTTTGCCTATTCTTCATAATCAGAATCATCATAACTGTTTATCATATCTTTTAATACCTGAGGTACCCTGCCATTTTCCCAGCATTCATCACATATGTAAATAACAAAAGGTCTACCCATTATGTCATCTAGAAATGATCTAACTTCCGATATTTCAACTCTTTTGTTACAGTAAAAGCATTTTGCTTCAAAATCTTGATAGCCACATACTGGACATTTGTTAAATTCATCTAATATACTATAATGAGCGACATTAATATTTGTCTTTTAGATAATTAATTTGTATATTTAGGGAACCATTAACAACCAGAGGTTCCCATGCGAAAAATGATCTTTGAGAACCCTCAGTCGTCTATTCTTGAAATTGAACAAGAAATTAGCGGCAATCCAGAGGGGCGTTTTAATCACCGGCTTCATTCAGTAATTTTGTTGCTAAAAGGTTTTACCACAAAGCAAGCGGCTGAAATTTTCGCTGATAATCCCCGAACCATCAAACACTGGGGACAGCAATACAAGAAAAACGGTATTGCAGGACTTAAGGAAGGAAAGCATCCCGGCCGTCCCAGAAAAATCTCCTTAGAAAATTTAGAGAAAATCCGACAGGATTTGCAAAAACCAACTGTCAGTTTCGGTTATAAACAGGGTATGTGGGACGGTCCTTTGCTAAAGCATCATTTGGAAAAACAATACCATATTGATTTGACCGTGCGCCACTGCCAGAGGGTTTTCCATTATTTAAAGATGAGTCTTAAGCGTCCTCGTCCTAAAATGGCTGGCGCTTCACGAGAAGCGCAGGAGGCCTTTAAAAAAAACTGCAGAATTGGCTGATGACCCCGAAATTTGCCTCTGGGCTGAAGACGAATGTCATTTCAAGGTTCATGGCAGTTCTACCAGATTATGGGCGCCTATAGGTGAACAGCCGGTGCAATTATTTGAACCCACCCGTAAAAAAGTGGGATATTTCGGGGCGACCAGCTTGGATACCGGACAATTAGAGTATCAAAGAGCCGACAGTTTTAACGCTCTTTCTTTCAAACAGTTTTTACTGCAATTGCTGCGAATTTCTTTTATTATCAAGAAAAGGATTTACCTTATAGTCGATAACGCACGTTGGCATCACGCAAAATTATTGCAGGAATTTTTAGAAGAATAAAAAGATAGATTAGTTCTGTGGTTTTTGCCGCCCTATTCGCCGGAATTGAATCCGCAGGAGAGGGTTTGGCGGCATACCAGACGTAAGGCTACGCATAACAAGTATTTCAATGACGAACAGGAATTGATTACAGTAGTAGAAAGCAAATTTTTCGAGTGGGTTTCACCGAACCCTGAACTCTGGAATCTCTGTGCAATTAAATAACTAAAATTAATTCTGTATCGAACAATAAATAATGTCGTTTATTATAATAAAATTATATCGGACACGCTTCTTTAATTACCAAATATATCGCGAGGGACAAAATGAAAATCATCTCGTCTGATTCAATCATTTTTTTATTTTCGCTCACCCTTTTCGCCGGGACGCCCACTGTATCCAATGTAACCGCCTCTCAACTACCCGGCACCGAAATCGTCCAGATAACCTACGACCTGGAAGAATCGGAAGGTCTTCCCTGCTGGATTTTCGTCTTTGTGGATAGGGACGACTGGGGGAGCTGGAATGTGCCCGTATATTCATTAATTGGTGATGTCGGTCCCAATATCATGCCCGGGGCTGGCAAATCCATCCAATGGAACGCCGGGCTGGACTACGACCATCACTATGTCCCCAACTGCGTGGTAAAAGTAGTGGCGCAATCGTTGGAAGACGGTGTTCCGGAAGACATGGCGCTCATACCCGCCGGGGAATATACTATGGGGAGTAGTGTTGTCGGCGGTACTGCTATTCCAGAACATGCAGTTTATCTTGACGCTTACTGGATAGACAAATACGAAGTTACCAACTATGAATACAAGCTTTTCTGCGATGAAACCGGAACCTCCTATCCTTCCGACCCGGGCTTCTCCGGAATGTCCAATTACTTCATCAATTATCCCGATTATCCGGTGGTCAAGGTTACCTGGTATAACGCTCAAGCCTACGCGACTTGGGCAGGTAAAAGACTTCTCACCGAGGCTGAATGGGAAAGAGCGGCGAAAGGTACTACAAATCAGACCAATCGTCTTTGGCCCTGGGGAGACAGTTTTAATGCTTTGATCGGCGGGACAACCTATCATGCTAATATAACAGGGACAGAGGACGGCTGGCAATACACCGCTCCGGTCGGTACATTCCCCACCGGTGTCAGTCCTGCCGGATGTTACGATATGGCGGGTAATGTATGGGAATGGTGCAGCGATTGGTACGATTCGGGCTATTATTCTTTCCAGTCCCTATTACAATCCGCAGGGGCCTGCAAGCGGCTCCTACCGTGTTAAGCGGGGCGGTTCCTGGACCCTCGATAGTTACTACGCGCGTTGCGCCATTCGTAGCAGCAGCCTTCCTACGTACCAGAGCTACAGCATCGGTTTCCGTTGCGCCAGAACTCTTTGATTTTCTGGGAGGGGCGGTTGGGATTTCGTTGGGGCAGACCCCTGTGTCTGCCCTCAGAACCATAAAGAATCAGGGCAATTAGGGGGAATTGAGGGGCAATCATTTAATAATTCAGGGCAATCACAGGGGATTGCCCCTACAGAAAACATGTCGGGGTCATTATGAAAAAATATTTCTCTATACATTTACTATTGTTGATAATAACATCTGTTTCGTTCGCCGGCGTCTATTCCTCCAACAGCGCTCCGTTCCTGCTTAATACCTTCGACTTTGGCACCGGCGCTGGAACCGCCAGTCCTTTCTTATTGAACACCTTCGACATTGCCACTACTACCATCGATGATGATCCCAGTCCCAGTTTCGTTCTCGATACCGGCGGTGAATTACCTAATACATGAATAATTTCGGGATATGTTACCAATGCCCAATCCGGAAATCCCATTCCCAACCCAACGGTTACCGCCTGGGGAGGGCATATCGATCCAGACGGTTCTGACGGAAACGGTTACTATGAAATACCCAATATCCCGCCGGGAATTGGATACATCGTTACCTGCTCAGCCTGCGGGTTCCAGATTGCTTATGAGTCGGGGGTTCAAGTGACCGCTGGGGAAATCACCACCATTAATTTTTCCCTGGAACCGTTGGCGGTCGAGGTTGTTCTTGATTATCTGTCCCCCAATCCTAACCCGGATATTTCTGAAGTTATGGTGGGGGGAACATTGTACCGCCATTATCTAATACGGGATGAGAATCCGCCCTTTTCACCGGTGGCAAATATTCCAGTTAAACTTAGCACCGGCGAATATTTCTACAGCGAACAAGAAGGTATTATGGCGATAGCGATAGATGACATTTATATCGGCAGCGGAAATCCCGGCGATGAAGAGGATTTTTCAATTGTCGAAGTGAATTATCAGAATATTCCGGTTGGTGAAAGAGAGACTTTCACTGCACGCGTTATTGACCGTGAATACAGTCGTTCCTGGATGAATTCATATTTCGGGAAATTGGGTGTTTCCTGGTTCAGTGTGGAATTTGAACAGGGCGCTGAAGTTGAATTGAAGGAATACGCCGATGACGGCTTCGAAGGCGATTCCCTATTCATCATCCGTCAGGGGCGGGCGGCCGCAGGTGTAGGCTGGGGCGTACAGACTCCACTAAATGTTGGGATCAGCAATGTGGTGCAAGTCGGCGCGCAGGCGGGCGCTGAAGCTTCCTTTTCGGTACTCACCGATGACGCCTACCAGTTCGATTATCACACCATCGAAGATATGGAGGCTGTGGCACAATATATTCTCTTTGCCGACGGTTTCTTCACCGATCTGGATAATACTTTGATAGACCTCTTGGCTTATATGGAGGAATGGTTCACCGGGCAAAGCACGCTGGACGAAGCCTACCGTTTTGACAGCAAGTCGCTTGATTTGAAAGGAGCGGCGGATGCTTCGGCTGGTCTGGGTTTATTAGCAAGTCAAAACAATGTGGGATTGGGAGTTCAAGCAGGAATAGGGGTCGAAGGTCATGGGACAGTGAGATGGACATATTACGAAAGAGTGCCGGAAGATAAAGTATCTCTTTCATTAACTGGCACAGTTCAGGGCGGAGCTTCTGCGGGATTGGCTTGGAACAATCCTTACAGCTCCAATCCCGAAACCATGGAATTTCCACTTATGCTGGGTTTACAAATTTCTGGGACTCAGGGGGTTGAATTCGCAACAGTTAGTGACAGAGTGTCTGGTTCATGGTTGAGATATGAGATGACACATTTGCGAAATACGAATTTCGGTGCTTCAGGGGAAGAAATTATTACATGTTACACTATTAATGGTGAAGAAGCTTATAATTCTATGCAGAATTCTCTGACTTTTGTAAATACTCTGAATAGTATGTATCAATGGGGGGCTGAGTGTGTTGTGGGAAATTCCTCGTTTGACCAGGTCCTATTTGAAGGTTTCCTCCAATTGGGAAGTCTGCAGGAATATTCCCCTAATCCGCCGGTAATCAGTTACCAAGCTGTCACAAGTGACATTTCGAATGCACCTGTTATTAATCTTGAGATAGGAATATCTTTAACAGGTGAACAAACCGTTTCAGGGACTATCGGCGCTGGCGGTTCGTCCCGGCAAATTGATAAAAGGGTGACTGAGAAAGGCGCTTGGTACAAGGGAAAGCATTTGTCGTTGGAAGAATATTTTGATTCCCCTGTGGTCGATGCGGAATATAGTGAAGTAGTTGATCGAATATTAGATCAAGTTCCATGGTATGTGAAAGCAGCGGCTTTTGTTGTGCAAATATTATCTTTCATCCTGCCCGAAGACGATTACTATTTTGACTTAGGGAACGGTTCATCTATTTACTTCTCTGAGGGAGCATTACCAATTGGACTTGATTCCATTACAGTAGCAACTTGGGGATGGTGGGGAGCGGACAGGGATAAACTGCCATCGCATTTGACGCCACGGGTTCGAGACATACGCAGCCGGATCCGCGATGACGCTGAAGCGATTTACGGAATGAAATACGGCGTGGGCGGATTCTATCAGTTCGAACCTTTGGGAACCGGACTACTCGATTCGGTTTCATTGACTATCGCATATATGGACAGCGAAGTTGTGGATATTGACGAATCTTCATTGCAAATGTATTGGGAGGATAAGGACAATCATGAATGGATTTTAGTTGGTGGAGTTGTTGACACGGCGAATAATACGGTTACAGCCGTTATTCCCGCTTTGCAAGTATATACTCTGGCTCCTACTTTGCCAAAGGGAAGATTTAGTCTATTACCAGATCCACCGGCGATTCCTGCTGATAGTTCAACAGTTTGCACCGTTACTTCGGAAACTATATACAACAACGACGGTTCTATTGTTGATGATGGCGCTATGTTCACGGTTTCATCCAGCGCGGGAGAAATAATAACCGTGGATGCGGATACTTCCTGGGATGGTATTCAGGTCGAAGCTTCGAGCGGTCAAATCCAATTTGAATTGATTGCCTGGAACATCGCTTATGATGCTGAAATATCAGCGGTAAGCATATACGGAACAGCTGAAGGGGATACGATGGTCGATTTCACGGATGAAGTATTGCCATCAGCGCCAACTAATACTGTTGCTATAGGTCAGGATGAAGGTATCCAGGTGATGTGGTCACCCAATCCTGAAGGAGATATTGCGGGGTATAAGATTTACTATGATACTGACGAATCCGGACCGCCCTATAATGGTATTGCAACCATCTTCGGTAATCCTTCACCGGTAACCGTTGGATTGGATACATTCAGATTACTAACCGGTTTGACAAATGACATTACATATTATATTGCAATTACCGCATATGATATAGATGGAAATGAAGGTGGATTTTCGGACGAAGTTGTTGCGATTCCCAGCATTCCATCAGTATTGCCACAGACTATCGAAGTTTTAATGATCACAATTTCGGATGACAATATCACTCTAACATGGTCGCCTGTTTATACCAACACAGCGGGCGATTCTATCGAGATTTCACATTATACCATATATCGATCGCTTGGTGATCCATATTTCTTACCGACTCCAGAGGATTCAATAGGATTCGTTTTACATCCAGAAAGCGCTTATATTGATTCAAGTGCTGTTGCCAACCCTGCCTGTTTCTACAATGTAAAAGCTGTAGTAGATAGTGAATGGGTTTTATTGAATGGGATTCCGAACAATGGAGGACATAGAAACAAATTTGAATAAATAAGGGAAATTTAGGTTTAGCATTATTCAACTATTTGTTGGTAGGTTAGATGACATTCCAGAATGTCGCTTGGATTGATGTCTCTGGATATGAATACCTTTCTAAAATTCATCATTTTCTATTTCGAGTCCGATATAGCACCGATAAACTGGGCACGCTATGGCTCACTTCCACTCACTATGGCTCACAATGGGATTTCGTCCATCCATCCGAAGGTCTAAAGGTTTACGCACTAAGTAAATGTATTACAATGAATTAGCATGATGGATTTTATCCGCTTTGGGAGCAGGGGGTCGCCGGTTCAAATCCGGCCGCCCCGACTTTATAAAACAAGGGTATACCTTCCATCTTTCGATTACCTTAACTGTATCCGGGTGAAGCGGCACATATCTATTACGCCCCGATTTAGTCGATATTCCTCGGAATAGAATTCGAGCGCTTTTTAAATCAATATCATCCTCCCGTAAAGACAATAATTCTGAGATACGCCCACCGGTTTCCAGCGCTAAGAATACCAGCCTCCACATCGTTTCGTTTTTATCCTTCAATGTTTCCTATAATGAGCGACAAAAA
>JABMRZ010000436.1 GCA_013202315.1 Candidatus Tariuqbacter arcticus
GCTGTTAGCTGTCAGCTGTCAGCTAAACAACCGGTAGCCCGGTTTCTCCCAAACCGGGATGTACCTGTAGGAACAGAACATTGTTCTGTCCATACGCAATGAAATGCTGTGCTGTCAGGTGCCCTCACCTGACAGAAACTCGATTTCCATTCTAAGTTATGCGCCGCAATGGCGACATGAGAGTTTACTTGGTTATTGCCATAATAGCCTTAATAGCCAGTGAATTCATACACTACTGTAAGAAGTCACTCAAACAACTGATCAATTACAAATTAACTTGAGATTTCGGAAACAGACCCTAAAATAATGGAGTGTATTTGCAAACCTCTGAGATAAACCCTTCTTCAAGCGCCGTCGAATTCAAAAAAACTCTAATCCAATATAAATCTGAAATCGATAAATTCCTGATGGCGAGCGCGAATTCGTCATACCCGGCAAATCTATACCAGCCCATTAAATATTTCCTGGAATTGGGAGGTAAAAGACTGCGCCCCCTGCTCACACTGCTCTCCTGCAGGGCAGTCAATGGAAACTATAAAAAAGCCATACCCGCCGCTTCAGCGATTGAACTGCTGCATAATTTCACCCTGGTGCACGATGACATTATGGACCAAGATTCCCTGAGACGAGGTAAATCCACCATACATACCAAATGGAACGAAGCGGTGGCTATACTGGCGGGAGACGGGCTCATCGGACTCGCATACCGCGCGCTTCTGAATACACCAAGCGAAACCCTTCACCGTGTCTTCCATATCTTCACCGAAGGGGTCATCAAGGTCTGTGAAGGCCAGGCTATCGACAAAGATTTCGAAGACCGCGATGAAGTGTCAATCGAAGAATATTTCGATATGATAGAAAAAAAAACCGGCGAACTTATCGCAGTATCCACCGAAATCGGCGGCATAATCGGCGGTGGAAGCGAAAAATACATCGAAGCCCTTAAAAAATTCGGCGCTTCTATCGGACGAGCATTCCAAATTCAAGATGATATGCTCGATTTAACCTCCAGCGAATCTGTGTTGGGCAAAGACCTGGGCTCAGATTTAGCCCAAGGCAAAAAAACCTACCCCATCGTACGCTTGAAGCAGAGCGCCCCGCAGGATAAATGGGATTTCGTTCAGAAGGTCCTGCGCTCCCGGAGAGTCGACATTATGACGCTGAACGAAGTCCGTAAAATTATGAGAGAATATAGTGTAATCAGCGATGCCGACAACCAAATTAAATGCGATATTGAACTGGCTCGGAATTATTTGTTGGAATTGTCGAACGGCGAATGGGCGGAAGATTTATTGGAATTCTCTATGCTTATAATGAATCGAAAAAATTGATTTGTCATTCTACGATTATATAGTGGTTGCGGTGCTGGGCGGTGTGACAGCGCTGGATAAATCCGCTTTCCGAATGCTTGCCGGCGAACCGCTCGTCATCTGCACCGCCGCCGGTGCCTACCTCGGGGAATTGGAAATGGGATTGATGATGGGAATGATCTGGCAGCTCATCTGGATGGGGGAACTGCCCATCGGCGCCGCCGTAATCCCCGACGGGTCTACCGGAGCTTTAGTCTCAACCTGCATTTACATTAAATTTGTCCAAAACAGCGAACAGCTTGCCCAACTGTTATTCGCCCTGGCTCTATTCATCGGAGTGGTATCCGCATATATGGGGGGCAGTTTTATCAGTGATAAACGCAAATTTCATAATCGATACCTCAACATAATGGATAAATTTGCCAAAGAGGTCCGCCCCGCCGGAGTTGAATCCGTATTCATCGTTGGAATGGCGGAACAGTTCCTGTCCGGCGCATTCTTCGCCTCATTCTTATGCTTCATTTTCTCAACCCTGTTGAACTTTACCCTGCACCGGGTTCCCGTATATTGGGACAGTCTGTTCTGTTCTATGTCCGTGATTACAATGGGAATAGCCTCAGCGGTGATAGTTGATCTCTTCTGGAATCGGAAGACCCTGCCTCCGCTGATTTTAGGCCTCGCTTTAGGCTTTGTTTATTTAGTATTAATATAGTCGACCAAGCCGCTGTGTCCCTTGAATTATTAATGAGAACTGAAAATAGTCTTCATTACAAGATCAATTTTTTCATTAAGAAACAGCCGCGAATTTAATTCCCGCGA
>JABMRZ010000437.1 GCA_013202315.1 Candidatus Tariuqbacter arcticus
ATGGGCTGTAGGCTATGGGCTGTAGGCTATGGGCTGTAGGCTATGGGCTGTAGGCTTTAGGCAGTGAAATAAATCGTAAAATATATAAATTCAGCGAGCGCGTAATGGTATTAAGAAGAGCATTCGCTTCAATATTAACTTTGTTCTTTATATTTCAAATAGCGGGCGCAAAGGACTTGGATGTGTCAGTCTCAAGTTCGCCATCATTGGGGAAGTGGGATGAAAGAGGGGTGGAGGTGGCGAATCCCAATGTTTTCAATCGGACGCACCGCAAGACCAATGTCTGGCTAACCGTGCACAATTGGGGCTACCTGGGCAATGATTCTTACCCCAACGGTGTGGATGATCCTTGCTATCCGGGCACTTGGGCGCCGCAGTGCGAGTATCCCGGCGGCTCCGACATTCAATATCTCTTCATGGCTTCTCTTTGGATAGGGGCATTGGTGCAGGAGGAAGGGTATGAATTTCCGCGGGTTTCAACCGGAAACGAAGGGTGGTTCAATCAGAATGAATTCTATCCGGGAGAAGGCGCGGAGAACGGGATAGAAGAGCGTTCGACCCGTCCCAATGAATGGAACCGGTTGGGGGAATTTATATCGCACCAAGATGCAATTTCCGAACAGGATTTCATATGCAACTACGCCGACACGCTGACCGAAGCGGTCTGGGTTCGCAATGATCCGGTCGACGGTCCGCATTTTCCATTGGGTTTGAAGGTCTACCATAAATCGATGTCCTGGACTTATAATTATGCGCAGGATTTCATCATCATAGATTATGAGATAGAGAATATCGCGGATAATTATCTGAAGAACCTCTATGTGGCGCTGTATGTGGATTCGGATGTAGGCCGGATCGACGAGCAGCCGTGGTGGCATACGGATGATGTCTGCGGCTTTCAGGAATATTACTATTATGACCGTCCGGACGGGACGCCCGATTCCGCCAGAATCAACACCGCTTATATCGCCGACAACGACGGCCGCCCGATGAATGAGAATTCCGGCAACGATTTTTTCAGTCCCGGAGTTTCCGGCACCCGAGTAGTCCGCGCGCCGAATCCACGGCTTTTCACCACCTTCAACTGGTGGATTTCCAACGGCAATCCGGACATTGACTTCGGACCATCCTGGGTTGACGATGGGTCGGGCGGGTGGACCATTACTTATGGAACTCCGGTGGGCGATGAGCGGAAATATTTCGTGATGTCCAACAAGGAATTCGACTACGATCAGGTATATGTGGATCAACAGGAATATATCGACAATCACCCTCAAGAACTGCATTACTGGAATCCGGCTATCAATAATTGGGTGGATGAGACGCATTATTGGAAAGAGGTCGATGCGCAAGAACCCCTCGACTTAGCCAACGGGTATGATACGCGCTATTTGATTTCCTGGGGGCCTTTAGGGGTTTTCGACCATACCGATGAAGCGGGCAACGATATATTCCGCTTGAATCCGGGTGAAAAATTCCATATGACCATCGCTTATGTCTGCGGAGACAATTTCCATGACAAGAACAATCCGCAGATTGGTAATGTCAATATAGACAACACTAAATTTGACTTCGCTGATATGAAATACAACGCCGCCTGGGCGGCTTGGGTTTATGACAATCCGATGGTGGATACGCCGTGCTACGATTGGGGCAACGACCATAACCCCAATGTTATTGATGAAGACGGCAGCCAGGGCGATGGAAAATACGATACCGGCGACGGCTGGTTCGGCGAAGACACCGGCACCGACGGGTTGTATGCGGTTTTAGCCCCTGGCGAGGAAAGCAAGGAAGTCTATTATTTCGGCACTCATATGGGAACCTATTACAGCGCCGATGAAGACGGCACGGAGATGAACGGTCAATTGGATTTGGGCGAAGACGATTGGGCGCAGGAAATTCCCCTGCCTTATATCGACGGTCTGTTCACGGATGAATATAATAAGTTCGGGACTCTGGATTTGGGCTATATGAGCGGGAACTTCTTGCTGGACGCCGGGGATGGTATTCCGGATTTTCAGGGTCCACCGCCGCCGCAGGTTCCTCAATTGAGTTATGAACTGACGGAGACCGAGGTGATACTGCATTGGTCGAAGTTCCCTTCGGAAGATCCGTCTTATCAAGACCCATTCAGCCGGATACAGGATTTCGAGGGCTATAAGATATATGTAGGCAACACCGGTTTGGAAAATGATTATTCACTGGTGAAGGATTACGATTTGGTGGATTTCGCCTATTTCAGCATAACTGATAGTATGGCGACATATCCCGATAATAGAACGAACGCTCCGGCGGATACGGTCATTAGCGGGGTGACTTATCTCCGTCAGGCGGTAGGGAACAATGTGGGTTTTTTGGAGATATGGGAGACAGATAGCACCTACTCTTTTGTGTTTGAGAATGTTCATTCGTTGTTCCCGCGCTGGTATTGCGTAACCGCTTATGATTTCGGCGACCCTCAGTCGGGGACGGAACCGTTGGAAACGGCTCGCAGCGCTAATGCGGTCTATGTCGCTCCATCGGGGAATCCGAACGATGAGGTGCTGGTAGTTCCAAATCCATACCGCGCATATTTGGA
>JABMRZ010000438.1 GCA_013202315.1 Candidatus Tariuqbacter arcticus
AATCGCTTCCCATCCTGTCTTTCCCGCGAAAGCGGGAATCCATTGTTTTTATTGTTCATTCAAATAATAACATCGGAAATTCTTTTCAAGGATAGCTATAATAGCTCGCGAGGCTGCGGAATAGTTATTTTCATTTCGAACGGCAGGGACTCATACCCCTGCGGCGCACCCCAAAGTATGAAAATATGTCGGGATCGAGACAATCCCGACTCCAAAGGTGATCGCTAAACCCCAACCCCTAAATCCTAAATCCTAAACCCTAAATCCGGAGTCAGAAATTCCCAATATGCTGGGGCGGAAGGATTCGAACCTCCGAATGCGGGGACCAAAACCCCGTGCCTTGCCTCTTGGCTACGCCCCATTATGACGCGCTCTATCAGGATGAATTTGGGATGGGCGAAATATGACATCGACCGCGTTAGCAGGCCTGAAAGAGCCCCCGAAAAAAAGCTGTTTCAGACTGGTCAAATCTAGTCTATAGTCATGCTAAATAGAATCTCCGATGTACGGGTGAGGTTTCCCCGCCCTCCAATAATCATCGAAAATTACTATTGAGGTATGTTGACCAAACATCAAAGATGAACACAATCTACTGTGTCTAATGTCAGAAACCGAAAATTACCCCTTTCGTAAAGGGGGGTAGGGGGATCTTTTCCTGATAAAATCCATCCAACATTTCGGAAACAGACCCTTTGAAAATCGCTA
This sequence comes from Candidatus Tariuqbacter arcticus, assembly GCA_013202315.1. GTDB lineage: Bacteria > Electryoneota > Tariuqbacteria > Tariuqbacterales > Tariuqbacteraceae > Tariuqbacter > Tariuqbacter arcticus. The sequence goes on from JABMRZ010000438.1 coordinate 706, forward strand.
TATGAGTTTGACCAGCCCCCCGAATTAAAAAGAATGAACTTGGATGAACTATGAACTTCCTCAGTAGTCATCATCCTTGGAAATTGGCTCACCCGCTTCCCCGCTGTCCAATAATTCCTGGTAGCGGGAAAGGATTAAATCCTCAAGCGTTTGCCGGAAGTCGTTCCTAATGGGATGTGCGATATCCTTGTAAGAACCGTCCTTGAGCTTCCTGCTCGGCATGCAAACGAACAATCCCGACCTTCCTTGAATCACCTTCAACCCCCGCACTACGAAAACATCGTCAAAAGTGATGTTGACGAACGCCTTGAGTTTTTCCTCATCACGCAAGTTGATGTTCACCTCGGTGATATCCACCTCTTCCTCCACGATTAGTTAGTCTGAAGCAAATCGATGATAGTTTGGCGCAGGCGTTCGAACAGCGATTTTGAAGTGGTAAGAGGGTAATCTGACCACCGCCTTCACCGCTTCATCCTCTGTCCGAAACAGTCCATACACCGCTGAACCGCTCCCGGAGAGGCTGGAGAATGAGGCGCCCTGCTCTTTAAGACTGAGAGCAGCCTCATTCAAGATAGGATATTTCTGAAAAACGAGGTCTGAAAAATCGTTTCTCAAACCGCTTAGCCCCTTTTGCGCCGGAAAGCACTCCGAAATTAAACTTCTTAAATTAAGAACTTTTTTATTATTAATCAAATTCTGATCGAAAATTTTATATGCCCAGCCAGTGGAAATCACCAGCCCGGTGAAAACTATCACCGCCCACCCCTCCCAAAGTGGTCTCGCAGGCAAAACCCTCTCGCCCTTGCCGGAACATACCGCCGCTCCTTCGGCAGCCGTCAAGAAAAAGGGAACATCCGCCCCCACTTCGGCGCCAATCGATGATAACTCATCATCGTTCAATCCGGTTGCCCATATACTATTCAACAATCGAATCACCGCCGCCGCATCCGAAGAACCCCCACCCAATCCCGCTCCCACAGGGATTCTCTTGATTAACTCGATGGAAACAGCCGTCCGCCTTCCAATCCCGGAAGCGAAAACCTCATATGCCTTCTGACAAAGATTCAACTCATCGGAGGGAAAATCGTAACCAGTGCAATTAAAGGATAATTCATCCGATTCTTCAATCTTAACTACATCATAATAATCGACCGTCTGCATGAAGGTTTCAATATAATGATATCCATCCGGCAGCGAATCACCGATTTCCAACCCTATATTAATCTTGGCAGGAGCAAATAAATGGGGCATGATAATTAAATCATCCTCCTCCTTCTGCGAGCCGGCATGGAAGAACCATAATAATAGTAATACTGATAATAATGATAATAGTAGTAATATGAGCCGTACATTCTCTTGATATTCAAACCGTTAATCAATACGCCTAAAATGCGGGCGTTGACACTCTCTAACAGCCCGACAGCCCGGGTAACTTCCCGCTTATTGACGAAGCCCGATGATACTATTAAAATTATCCCGTCGACCCTGGTGGAAATGATGACTGCGTCGGTGACTGCAATTATGGGCGGACTGTCAAGCAGCACCATATCGAATTCCTTCCTCGCTCGATCGAGCACCGCCTCAATCGGTTTGGAAGCCATCAATTCCGCCGGATTGGGAGGGATGTCACCAGCGGTTATTAAATATAAGTTGTCAACATCGGTGCTCTTGACCGCATTCTCAAATTTCAACTCGCCGGTTAAAATGTTGGTCAAACCCACCTTGCGCTCCATACCAAACAGCGCATGCATCGTAGGCCTGCGCAAATCACAGTCGATTATCAAGGTTCGAGTACCGGCTTGAGCCATGGTTATCGCTAAATTCGCTGTGGTGGTAGATTTGCCCTCTTTGGTGGCTGAACTGGAAATCAAAATGACTTTCATCGGATTGTCCAAAACGGAAAACTGAATGTTGGTGCGCAGGGCGCGGTATGCCTCGGTAATCGGTGATTTGGGCGAAATGCGGGTGATAAGGCGCTGCCGTAGTCTCTCCCGTTCATCTTCGGTCAAAACACGCCCCTCACGATGCATCCGACGGATCAGCTCCTCCATTTCTATGGTCGGAATTGTGCCCAATACAGTCAAACCCAGCTTATCGATATCTTCAACCGTTTTGAGAGAATCATCCAGGAATTCGATGACAAATGAAATCCCCACACCCAAACCCAATCCGACAAATATGCTCAGAATAATATTAAGCTTCTTGCTCGGCCGAACCGGATATCGTGGAGGTTTGGCTTTGTCGATGATGCGTACACTTGCGGTCTTGCCCGCCTCAGCTATGCGGGATTCCTCATATTTCTCATTGAGCATCAAGTAGATTTTCTCGTTTAATTCCGCTTCCCGGGTCAATCGAACTAGGGTTAAAGCTTTCTCGGGCAGCAAATCCAGCTGAGCGTTATATACATCCAAAATATCCCGAAGCGCTTCTGTGCGTGCGTTCAATGATTTGACTTCTACTTCGGATTCGAGAATTAAGTCGAATAACTGCTGAGTTGTCTTCAATGGGGTGATGGAAGTGATGCCGGAAGAGGCGATTTTACGGGTTTCTTCGACCAGTTTCTCCTTGATATGCTCGATTTCCCGTTCGAGGCTTGAAATCGTTTCGTCAGTTCCGGGATACCCTTTCGCCATCAGATTGACAGTCAAAGCCTGTTTATTGGCTATTTCCACCTGAAGTTGTTCGATAAGCGGAGAGGTAATTTCGGATATATCTTCGACCAAAGTGCTCTTCGCTTCCGACAATTTCCGCTTCAACATATCAAGGCGCCTGAGTTCAGCATTGAGATCGACCTCAACATCGTTCAAGTGCGCATCGAATTTGGCGGCTTCTTCCACCAAACTGCTGGTTTCAACATCCAAAGCCGCGATATCTTGTTCTTCCTTGTATGTCTTCAGCAATTCCTCACTATATGTCAGCTTTTTTCGCACGGTCTGAAGCTGATCCTGAAGGAATATCCGCACCTCGCTGACCGCGCCCTTGGAATATTCCAACTGTTGAAGGTAGTACTCATTGGCGATGGAATTGGCTAAAAAAGCCGCTTCAAATGAAGAAGGAGCTTGAACCCGAAGTTCAATTATATCGGTCTCTTTTATCTCCGATATATCTAAGTCTTCCCGCAAAGCGTCGACCTTGTCGTCGAATGTCTGATTCTTCTTAAGTATCTCCAACTCCGCCCTATAAGGCGATTCTTGAAGCGAACGGATGACATGCTCGGTCAGAGTCCTGCTTCTTAACACCTCCATCTGATTGGATAAATTCGACTGAGATAAGAAAAAAGGACTTAAACTGAAAATGGAATCCTCCGACCCAACATCCTCTATCATAATCGTAGTCGTAGCTTCATAAACCGGCTGCATCTTATAGGTCAAATATGCGGTGGAACTGACAACCACAACAAATGAAATGAAAATAATCCACCTGCCGCGGAATAATACCCGCATATATTCCGATAAATTCAGCTGTTGTTCCTTGCTTTCCAAAAAATCCTCCGGAAAATCAAACCAAGTTAAATATTTATGAAAATATTACCCTTCGCCCTTGATATTGCTCTGAAGAATAAGCTCCACCAACCGGCGGCGATATGGTAGTTGTATTTGTCGTTAATCATTGATTATTTGTCAACTGGAATATTAGGCGCTTATTGAACCGACATCGATAAAAAATTGTCGATAATGCTAATCTTATCAGAATCATTACTTCATTACTTCATCTACTGTGAATCTTTACCTTGAAAATAGGGTTTAGTGGTTAGGGGGCTGTCATTCCCGCTCTTCCCACCTGTCACTCTCGCTTCCCCCACCTGTCTTTCTCGCATTCCTTTACCG
>JABMRZ010000439.1 GCA_013202315.1 Candidatus Tariuqbacter arcticus
GTATTCCCCTGTGCTGTCGACTCTCCACTACCATATGTTTTGAGTTTTGAATTTTGAGTTTTGAATTTGTTTCGTATTTCGTAATTCGAATTTCGGATTTAAAATAGACTGTAGGGCGGGTTATTCAAACCCGCCAATTATCTATCATATTGATATTCTATAAATTCTATCATTATTTCTCCGCGTCCTTTGCGCCTCTGCGGTGAATCTTTTAACCCGCCCCCAGCTGCCAGCCACGCTACGCCCGCCGCGCCAGCTTGTTGGCAAGAATCGAAATCAATCCCCCCAACATAACATACCCTAATATAACCTCCAGTGTAATCCATACCTGCCCCGCAAAATTCAGCGGTGTCACATCTCCGAAACCCAGCGTGGTAAAGGTGACCACGCTGAAATAATAGGGCGAATACCAGGTGTCAGCTGTATCTTTTGCGATGTTTAGTTCAGGGGCAAATATGGAAATAATATCTGCAAATATATCCGGAACCCAAAAAGGAATATAGTAATCGGCGAAAACGAAACCGAATATTACAGCAATAACGACTGATATAAAAGCCCACCTGAAGAACGACCGCCCATAATCGGACGACCATTTCCATAGCCTCAATATCCACCGCAGGCTTTTATTCGTCTTCGCCGTGGCTTCCAGTTCCTGGATGAACTGTTCGTCCCGTATGAAGCGCTCGAAATGGCGGCTGTTGGCGAAGGAAGCACCGGCGATTGAAGCTCCTTCGACACTAACCGGCTTGTTCAGATACTCCAGGCGGGGAAAGACCCCCCTCCAGACCAATTTAAGCCCCTTATGCCAGCTTACGCTGGATAAATTCGCATTGCGGAAATCTGCCCAGGACAGGTCGGTTCCCGCCAGATCCGCTTCGGTCAAATCAGCCCCTTCAAGCCGCGCCCACCTGAGGTCAGCCCTTTCCAACCGCGCCCCCGTGAGATAAGCACCTTCCAGCCGCGCCCTGAGGAGCCCAGCACCTTCCAGCCGCGCCACACTGAGGTCAGCTCCTTCCAGCCACGCCATCCTGAGGTAAGCCCCTTCCAGCCGTGCCCCCACCAAAAAAATTTCCCCGCAGTCCTTTTCTACGAGCTTAATGCCTCGCAAATCAAGCGAATGAACATTAAAAATTTCTACGAAAATTGGAATTTTTATTTCTTCTTCCAGGTAATCACCTATATTAGCCTTCAACAATTCATTAGCTTCGATTAGCCGGTTTACCGCTTCTTCTTCTGTCTTAACTTTCCTCTTCCCCTTCAAAATACTAATCATTTCATTGATTATATTATCCTTATTTTCCCACCGCGCCCGCAGACTTTTCATTTCTTCTTCGCTGTATTTCGCCATGGAAGTAACCCTTTTTATTGATGACACTAAGTTTCTAAGTGGTGTCGAGTCTCCGCACTCGTCATCCTATTTCGTAGAGGCGGGGTCGCCTCTCCCTCAATGTATATATTAAATCACAACTTGGGGAGCGGAAACCGCGCCCCTACAATCGACTGTTTCATTGACCACCAACCCCGCATCCCCCAGCCCGCACCCCCCAGCCCGCACCTCGCAGCCCCCAACCCGCAACCCGCAACCCGCAACTTTCATCATTCATCATTCTTCATTCTTCATTCTACATTTTACATTCTTCATTCTTCATTCTACATTTTTAATTTTTCATTTCAACAAAACCATCTTCCGCACATCCTCAAACACTCCGGCGTTTAACCGCACAAAATATATCCCGCTGGAAAGCTCGCTGCCATCGAATACAACTTCATATTCACCCGCCGATCTGCAGCCATCCACCAGCGAAGCGACTTCCCTTCCGGTAATGTCATAAACCGCCAGCTTGATGAAGCTTGCAGCTTGCAGCTGATAGCTGATAGCTGTTGTGGGATTGAACGGATTGGGATAATTCTGACTCAGCGCGAATTCAAACGGCGAAACCCCCGGCTGTTCTTCAACCCCGACAGCTCCTTCAACCATCAACGCCCGCATCATCAAATCATCGCTGTATTCGACCGGAGTGGCGCCGTCATAGTTGAAATAATGCCCTTCACCCCACATCCGGTTATGCCCCACCGGGTGCGGGAAACCCTGTGAATCAGTGATTTCAAACCAAATCCAAAAATCGCCGCTAAGCAGTTGATACGGGTTGTAGCCATAATCCGCAGTCCACCAATTAGGGTAAGTCTGCGATGGATCGACCGTTACCACATCGGAAAAAACCTCCGCCCCAGGCGCAGTCGGCGTCCCTTCATCGTATAAATGCAAAGTGAAATTCACCGCACCCGGCAAATCGCCGTTGAATATCGCCCGCATCTGCTCTAAATTCAAATGAAATGTCAAATTTTCCGGGCGGGAAAACTTCACCATCGGCCCCTCGCCGGTATCGAATTCGTAATAATATACCCCCTCGCGGTTATCGTAGCCCAGTAGAAAATACGGCTGCTCAATTACTTCAACCCCCCCGCAGAAAGTCGAATCATTGTCCGGATTCATATCCCCCATCAGCATAGTATACACATACGGATTGAAATCACCGGTCGAAGCCGGCGTCCAACTGAAATCGACATCGACATAAGCCCCTGAAAGTATCGACTGCCAAGGGATCAACGGCGTAACATCGCCGTCCACCACGAAGAAACTCGCCACCTGATTCTGATCGTTCAAACCGAAATTATGCAGTTCCACACTGCAGCCAATCTCATAATTCACAGTATTGGGGAAAGGAATATGCAGGTTCGCCGCCCCCACATCGTCAGCCAGCATATCATTCCCGATAACCCACAAATCATCGATATGCAGCCCGGAACCGTTCCCGCTGATATGGTCGCCGTCGGTGACGCACCTGAACCGTATCTGAATCGTATCCCCCCCCCACTGGCTCAAATCCATCGTCATATTGCCCACATAAGGCGTATCCGGCGCGCAAATCCCCCAATTCGGGTAACAATATCCCCTTGCATAATCGTAAAACTGCTGTTCCCAATTTACCCCGCCGTCAGCGGTTATATCAACGAAATAATAATCCCTCAAAGACTCCGAACCGGGATGTGTGCTGTCCGGTAAATCGCACAACACTGCATACTTGAACCACAGCGTAAAATCCTCCGGCAACGGAATCGGCGGCGATATCAGCGCATCATTAATGTAAAAATTATCGTCATCCACCACCATACAGTGAGTCGGACTATACGAAGTAGTTTCAGTCATTTCCCACCAATCCCCGAACGGAGGCCCCTGATCGAAAGTGAATTCACCCGGCACCGGCGGGTCATCAGCGTTGTTGCTCATTATAATCGACGCCCCGTCCGCCACCACCACATCGTCCACGAAAAACCCCATCAGTTCCGGGTGTCCGGTGGAACTCGCCACCGCCCGGTCACTGCAAAATACGAACCGGATGACCACATTAGGCCCGATATAAGGCTGTAAATTGAATTCCGCCGGTTGCCAGCTCAGCGATTGATCCGCCCATCCCGGTATGTAAGGACCCATCCCCCACACCGTCCCGAAACTCGACAATGAGTTGCAGTTGTATGCCGGTCCCGCCGGCACCATTGTTGTGAAATGCGTCCCCCCATCGGTGGAAATCCACACATTACAACCATCCCACCCATCATACGGCGGCGCGGGTGGGACATTAAAAGGACTTTCCACCGACCAATAAACCTGAAAAGTCAATAACGGCATACTGGTCCCCGATAAATCCAACACCGGGCTGTCCATAAACTGCAGCCAGAAATTGTCATAGCCCATATAGCCCGCCCCCGCAGCGTTGGAATCCCCGCACCACCAGGAATTCCCTTCGTAAGCGTTGAACAAATCCGGATGCCATTCATTCTCCTGAATGGTCAAATCCACCGTCGTCCATTCGCCCAATCCGCTTTCAAATGTTTCGTGGAAGATGATGGTGTCGTCATCGGTGCCCCCGTTTGGCGGAACCGGATAAAGCGCCATTCTGCCCGGCTTAATAAACCTGTCCGGCCCAATTTCGCCGAACCCAGCCGAAACGATTAAAAGCGCTCCCAGAATAAAAATGATAATACTTTTCATGATACCCTCTAATTTAGTTTGTTTTCTTGAATTTATTTGCTACATAGCCTCTTGTAAAAGTCATAACTTAATTCGGTTACTTAGTTTGCTCAGCAAACACCGTCCATTCTTTATAAGGATCCCAATTA
>JABMRZ010000440.1 GCA_013202315.1 Candidatus Tariuqbacter arcticus
ATTATGGCTATAACTATGAAAGTAATATAGTCATCATTTCCATCATAGACAGTGAATAACAGCTTTTACTCAGAGAACTTAACAGATACATTGGAAGGAAGGAATGCCAAAATTAAAACTTAAAATCGACAGCGATATATACGAAAAACTGAGAGAATTATCCGAACGAGCCGGTTATTCCTCCCTCGAGGAATTCGTGATGCACTTGATTGAGAAGGAAGTATCCCTGCTCGATGAAGCCGAAAATGACGATGAATTGAAACAGCGCCTTCAAGGCTTGGGCTATATTTCATAGGGTATTATGGGAATAATCTGGAACATCAATTTAGCCATCGGTAAGTTCTTTGACCTTATATTGGCGCCTTTCGCCAGTTTGAATCCTTTCTGGGGGCTGGCGTTTGTCTCATTGCTCACCGGGGCTATAATGGTTATAATCTTCAAATTCGTATCCAATCAGGAAGGTATTCGGCTGGCAAAGGCGAAGGTTCGCGGGCATTTCCTCGAAGTGTGGCTATACAAGCACGATTTCCCCACCGTCATCGGCGCTGTCGGCAGGATTCTGAAAGCCAATCTGAAGTATATGCGATATGCGGTTTCCCCCCTGATTGTGTTGATGATTCCCGTCATTTTGATTATGGTGCAGTTGAATCTATACTATGGATTTCACCCTTTGAAGCCCGGCGAGACCGCCCTTTTGACCGTCAAATGGGATAACCCAGCCGCGCTGAACGATTCAACCTTGACAGCATCCACAGAGTTCGGAATCACCATTGAAACCGCCGCCGTTCTCGCTAAACCAAAGAACGAAGCCGCTTGGCGCTTTCAAGCCCGTCGTCCCGGAAAACACATCATAACTATCGCTTGGCAGGGGGGCGAGGTCACCAAGGAAATCATAGTCGGCGCCGGTGAAGTGGTAAGGTTATCACCCATACGCAGCGATGAATCATCATTGATGAATGCGCTCTTCAGCCCTGGCGAGAAACCGATTCCTTCCAATATTGGCGTTAAAAGCATCGCCATAAAATCATATCGCGAAGCGAGAAACGGAGTTTTGGGAATGGAAATCCATTGGATAATTATTTTCTTCGTCCTTTCCATAGTCGCAGGTTTTGCGCTAAAGGGTGTATTTAAAGTTGAAATCTGAAATGGCGCTATATTACAAAGGTTTACAACAGAGGCATGGAAACAGAAGTGGATACCCGCTAAAAGCATGCGGGAATGACAGGTGGGGGGGCGGGAATGACAGAAGGGTGTGGGAATGACAAGTTTGGGATATTTTCAGACAGATTGTTTCGCTGGAATGACATAGGGTTAGCATTTGAATATTGTAAAAGTGATTTGCGCAAATAATTATTTCGTTCACTATAACTCGCTTATTCGATATAAATGGCGCTGGTGAAGCAGAAGCGTTCTTTTTTTGTTTTCGCTTTGGCGAAGATGAAGCCGGACCTCAATTCAAGGCTGGTTCTAATCGCAGTTTCATAGGGGTGAGTTATATCGAATTTTTTTCCTTCTATCTCGCTTTCATTGTGAATAAACAGGTATAGTTCGGACAGTTTTCCGCATTCCGGCGAGGAGATGAAATCGATTTCCAGTTTCAATTCGCCGAATTCGACAGTTTCTCCGGGGCGGGCTGCATTAATTCTCAGGTCGATTGCGGGGCCGTCGGTTATGTAAGTATGCCCTTTAGCCAGCGCATCCATAATTCCGGCTTCACCGTCGGGTGCGAAGAGCCCGGTTCGATGTGTTCCCAGGATTTGCAGGTCCGATTCGTGCAGCGCCCACATAGGATATTTGATTTGACGGAAATGGTTGAAGTTTCCGTGCGCATCGTTTCCCGCCCATAGAGCCGCTTTTTTACCGCGTTTCAATAAATCCACCCAGAAGTTGATTCCCTTATCTATAGTTGAGTAAATATTTCCGTTGGCTATTTGAGCGCCGATGATTCCTGGGAGGAAATCGTCGTGATTCCATCGCCCTCGCCGAAGCAGGAGTTTTTGGGCTATGTTGATGTTAGAGTGTGGGTGAGCCGCTCCGGCGACGGCGGTTTCGGATTTCAGGGAGAGGATTTGTTCTATCGAGTGTTCAGAACCGGTCTGCAGCCATTTTTCAGCGGAATCTCCGGCGCCGGTGAAGAGTGTTTCTTCGCCGAATAGCAACAGGTGGACATTTTTTCCGCGGGAATTACGGACGGTGATTTCCTGTCCGGGGATTATATATGCGTATTCAGGCGCGGCGGCAGCGTTTATTTCGGCGGCTTCAGTTTTAAAGGCGCGCCATTTCGCTAGGTCAGGATCGTTCCTGAAATAATTATCCGGGAGGTCGTCCATATCGTAAGTGTGGTCGGTGACGGCGATGAAATCCAATCCCATCGCTTTGGCAGTTCGGGCGAGCGGCTTCAGGGGAGCGCCGTATTCGACCTGGTCGGAAGTGAATGATGAATGGCAGTGCAGGTCGCCCAAGAGGTAATCCGCGGGTTTAGGCAGGGGTTCATCGGTGCGGAGCAGATGAAGGGGGGTGGGAGTAAGTCCGGGGAAATTGTGGTTCAGGATTTTTCGTTCCCTGCTTCCTGAACTGTAGGAGATGTGCGCCCAGACCCGGTATTTCCCCGGCGGGAGTTTCGCTTTATGGATTTTCCACCACCATTGCCGGTCGATTTTTTCGGCGGGGAGGTGGAATTTATGGGTGATAGTTCCATTTTCGCCGATGAATTCCATTTCCAAAGGGGCGGTGAAGCAGAAGGGGAATAGGTGCGCATCTTTGACCAGAAGTGTCACGGGGACGGTTTCGGTTTCGACTCGCCGGGGTATGTCGACCACGATTTCCGGTTCCCGGCGGAAATAGCGGCTGAATTTGAACAACCGAAACCGGTAGTGGATTTCAGGATACAGCGCAAACAGTAAGTCAGCTGGTGAGGAACTTATCAATAACATATTTCGCTTTTGCCATTATGCTTCTCAAAAAGAGTTCATCGACGGTATAGATGAAGGAAGGGTCGAAATAACAGTTGATGACGCAGCCGGCGCAGAAGCTGTATCGACCTTCATTTTGCAGGGCTTGTTTGAATGTGGAGGTTTCCCTGGCGGCGGCGATTCCATCGTCAAGGCTTAATTTATCGACCGCGTGATGGTAGCAGGGCAGTAGCAATTCGCCTTCAGGGGAAACGGCGATGGTAGAGGAAACGGCTTTACAGCGTGGCTTTTGCGGATCGTTGCCTCCCTGCAGAATCATTTTGAGGAAGGCGGTGTTGTTATAGAGATATTTACGGGGGGTGATTTCCATCAGGCGTTTGGCTAATTCACGGTTGGGCTCGCGCTGGTTTCGATAGTCGAAGATTGGATTTAGAACTAGAACCAATTTGTGTTCGGCGGCGATTTTCAGCAGGGGTTCGATTTGATCGAAATTATCGCGAGTGACGGTCATCAGTAGATCCGGGCGTTCGTTCAAGTTCAGCGCTGTGTCGATGCTTTCCAATACTTTATCGAAGCAGGGGGCGCCGCGGAGCTCATCGTGCTGCGCTTTGTCGGCTGAATCGAGGGAGAAATGGAGTATATCCACCAAGCCTTTAAGGTCGCGAGCCATTTTAGGGTAGAGGATGCAGTTGGTGGTGATGGAGGTGTGCATACCGCACCGGTCGGCTTCTTGGAGCAGGCTGGGCAGGTCCGGATGTAAGAGGGGTTCGCCTCCGGTGAAATCGATGTAGCGCACTCCCAGAGAGCCGAGCTGCTTTAGATGGTTTTTCACCATTTCGGAGTCGGCGAAGCCGCTTTCCCGCTGGTAAATATCGCAGAAGGAGCAGCGGGCGTTGCAGCAGTAGGTCAGATAGTAAAAGCAGAGTATAGGTTTTGACACTATATCACCTCCAGCGCAGGTTTTTCACAATGGGCGTCAGAATCACCAATGTCAATTGATATAGAATCGAGAATAACGAATAGAAAGGAATTAATATTATTTCATTATTAATATTGAGATTTTTCAGAGATTTACGCAATATCAGCCAATCTCCGATAATTTTCATCAGCAATGCAAAGAGGGCGAGCGTTGTGCTGTGAAAAAGTCCGGCGATAAAAACGGCATCCATAGCAAGAGCGGAAGCCATCGCTAACAATCCGGGAATGCGGACGGAGGGACTTCCTTTGAGCCATCGAATCCGTTGGCGGAAGAATTCGGATAGATTCCGCGCTGGAAGGCTGTGAACGGCGCATTGGGGGGATAAGTTAAGGGTGATTTTTCCTTTGCCGGCGCATCTTTTCACTAATTCCAAATCTTCAGTCCAGGCTTTTTTATTGGGGAATCCGCCGGACTTCAAGTATAATCTTCTGGTGATGATGAGGTTTTTTCCGAAGAGGGACTGCGGGATTTTCAAGCCGGAGAATCCTGATCCGGCGGCGCAGAGGAATATCCAGTCCATCCGTTGAAGGGCGGCGAAGAACGATTCGCCTTCCATCATAATCATTCCGCCGGCCATATCATATCCGGATTTCAGCATTCCCGACATCGCTTTCAGCCAGCCGGGTTGGAAGCGGCATTCTGCGTCGATGAAAGTTAGGGCTTCGCCGGAAGCGGCTTTCACACCGGCGGTGAGCGCTTCGGTTTTGTATGCCGCCCCTTGAGTTTCACTTTCAATGCGGATGATTTTGAGGGGGAATTTTGAGCTTCGTTTGAATTGTTTCATCAGGGCATAAGTTCCATCGGTGGAACGGTGATCGACGAGGATGATTTGGAGTTTATCTGCTGGATAGTCGAGTTTATTCAGGGAATCGAAGAGTCGGTGCAGGTCGCGCGCTTCGTTCCTGGCGGGGATGATGAGGCTGACCGAGAGGTCAGCCGAGGGGTGAGGTTCGCCGAACTGTTGTGATAATGACAGTATCAGAGCGAAGAGGATATAGAAAGCGCCGACTATAAGAATTATAGTTAGAAAGATGGTCATTGGTCATTGGTAATTTGGGTGATGGATTTTTCAGGTGACAGATTCTTACTCGTCCGATGTAAGAATCCATCTCTTACAATGATTGTATTTGACTATAAATCAATTATTTATCATGAAATACAATTATTATTGTAACACTTTAGTGCTTTGAAAATCTTGGTCAATTGTGATGAATTTCTTGATGTCGGGGGTGAGACAACCCCGACTCCACAGTTGTAATACTACTGGTGTGGAGGCGGGAGTGTCCCCAATCCCGCAATTTTCAAAGAGCTATAATGTTACTTATTA
>JABMRZ010000441.1 GCA_013202315.1 Candidatus Tariuqbacter arcticus
CGCCCCAGAGCGATTGTGCTTGGATTCTGGGCTGGGAAACCCAGTCCTTACAAGATTGGGACAACAATTAATATCGCTTATTATAATTAACACCACGCATTCCAATAAAAAAGAATAGGCAGGCGAAATGGCGGATAAAAAGGTGAAGGACTTAATGCTGTCGCTGGAGGAATATGCGGTAGTTGGGCAGGAAGCCAATTTAGTGGATGTCCTGGACGCTCTCGAACAGGCTAAAAGCAGTATTCATCCCCATCGTCAGCCGCCGCGGGCGGTTCTTATAACGGACGAGGAAACGAACATAGTGGGACAACTGGAATTCCTCGACTTTCTGCGAGCCTTGGAACCCCAGTATAGTCTGTTTGGTAATTTGGATTGTCTTTCTAAGGCGGGGCTAAGCGCTGAATTCATTGATTCAATGATGGAAAACTACAACATCTTGCAGGACAAACTGCCGGTAATCTGTAAGCGAGCGCGTTATATACGAGTGAAAGATGTTATGCGCCCGGTCTCGGAAAGCATCGACGAAGAAGCTTCGGTCACGGAAGCGTTTCATAAAATCGTGGTGTGGCAATCGACTCGAATCCTGGTAACTCGCAAAGGAAAGGTGATTGGTGTCTTGCGTCTGGCGGATTTATTCGCAGAAATAGAATCCTATATAAGAAACATTCATCTATAATTCGACAACTGCAAAGGCTAATGATGGCGATTTATGTAAACCGCCTTTGAGGGTCTGTCGCCGGCTGGCGAACCGCTTGAAGAACCCCATACTGTAGTTGATGGACTAAGAAGCGCTTATGATATCTCCATAATTGACATTAATCGCTTTGCCCCCGACCGTAGTGAAAGGCATAGTATGTCCATTATATGAAGGAGTATATCCGGGCACCAATTTCTTCAAGCCGGCGCGAAGTTCAGTATGATTCATTGTATAGATATTTGCCACAAATGAATTTACCCTTTCCAAATAATCCCGGCTCTCGGAATATTTCGGTTGAAGCACCAGAAGGTTTGGTACTTGAGTGGCGCTTTCTTCGCCGCTTAAATATAAACTCTCCCTAAGCTTCTCACCCGGTCTCATCCCCATGAATTCAATCTTGATATCCTCCTCAGGCTTCAGTCCATACAACTCGATCAGATATTTTGCTAAATCAACGATTTTGATTGGATCACCCATATCAAGCACATAGATATTTCCCGAATCGCCGATTGAAGCCGCTTGCAAAACGAGTTCCACCGCCTCGGATATAAGCATAAAATAACGGCTGATTTCCGGGTGAGTGACCGTGATCGGACCACCGGCTTCAATCTGCATCTTGAATTTGGGAATCACACTGCCGGAACTGCCCAATACATTGCCGAAACGGACTGTAATGAACTTGGTGACTCCATTATGATTATGTATTTGACTGATCTGTTCGCAGATTCTTTTAGTCGCCCCCATCACGCTGGTCGGTTGAACCGCTTTATCGGTGGATATCAAGATAAATCGTTCCACATTATATTCACCGCTCAAACCGGCTAACACCATTGTGCTGGTGATGTTATTATGTGTAGCCGCCCAAGGGTTCATTTCCATCAAAGGCACATGTTTATATGCGGCGGCATGGAATATTAAATCTGGCTGATAATAAGCGAAAACCTTCCGCATCATCTTCTCGTTCGCCGCATTCGCTACCAGGCAAATAACCTCGCAAGCAGGATTCTGACGTAGTAAAACAGCTTCGGTGCTGTATAAATTGTATTCACCGTTATCCAATATGATTAATTGGGAAGGCTCGAACTTGGTGATTTGATAGCATAATTCGCTGCCGATGCTTCCTCCACCCCCCACCACTAACACCGTTTTATCCTTTATCAGTGTCTTAACCGGGGTGAAATCGAGTTCTACCGGTTTCCTGCGAAGTAAATCCTTTATTTCAAAGTTCCTGAGATGGCTGATTGAAAAAGTGCCGTTCATCAAATCCATTAATCCGGGAATGGTTTTTATCTCTATATCGTCGCTGATTTGTGTTCGAATTGATTCTAAAATCCGACGGTTTTCATAGCCCGATAGAGATGGAATTGAAATATAAATACCGTTAATATGGTATTTTTGCACTAATTCACCGATTCGACTTCCATCGCCGAAAACATGTTTATTATGAAGATATTGACCCCGCTTTTTCGGATCGTCGTCGATGAAGCCCACAACATCTATGCTGCTCTCTCGTGCGTTTTGAATATTTCTGTATAGAATTTCCCCCCCTTGACCCGCGCCATACACCAAGATTCGCTCGGCTTTATCCGTTGGCTTGTGAAGTATCAAACGCCAATCAGAGGAAAATATACGCCTAATGGATATCCTCACACCTCCGCTGAGAAAAATGACTAACATCCAGTCTAGTACCAATACCGAACGGCATAAACTGGGAATCCTTGCGAAATAAGCGATTAACAGAATTATCAGTGTCCCGAATGAAGCGGCTTTGATGAGGCTGCTTAAACCGGGAAGACCGGTATAACGCCAAATTGATGAGTAGAGTCTGAATAAATAGAAAACGCCTATTCTAATCAGAATATATACCGGAAACCATAGCCGCAATTCTTGAGACCAGTTGAGCAGATCGTCGAAAGAAAACCTGATTAAATGGCTAAGTAAAAACGCCAATGAAAAAGCGGCGATATCCAAGCAAATCTTTATTGTTGTCCTAACCCACTGTTTATCAATGTATTGGACATTCATATTTCAACTAACAATAACTTAATTGATATTAAACTAGAATTTATTAAACTTCGCTTACCCTAACCC
>JABMRZ010000442.1 GCA_013202315.1 Candidatus Tariuqbacter arcticus
ATTCACAGTAGTATTCACAGTATTTAAGTAATTAAGTAATGGGGATATGTAATAATTAGTTCATTACTTCATGCACTGTGAATCTTAATATGCATTCCCACGCTGGAGAGTCGGAACGAGAAAAAATGTATCTGACGCATATATGCGTCAGCTACGAAATAAATTAAATGCATAATTCATAATTCATAATTCATCATTCATCATTATTTTAGGAGGCAGAAATGCTTCGCAAAACATTTATCACAGCATCGATTCTATTCCTGCTGTCAGCGGGAATGGCTTTCGGCGGAATACCGTCGAATTGGAATGTCCATCCTAATCCCTGGATGGATTTGACCGGAGGCCCGGACGATTACGGGTATACCTGGGCGGATTCGGACGAGCCTGGGGTGCCGGTGGAATGGATTGATATTACCACAACGGGGACGCTGATCGCCGGTTTGGGGGACGATAATTTTGTGGGGCCGTTTACCATCGGCTTCGATTTCAACTATTATTGGTATACGGTGGATCAGGTTTATTGCGGTTCCAACGGCTATTTGAAGTTTCCGCCGGGGGCTTTAATCGCATCGCCGTTTCCCGGTTCGATTCCGCTGTCGGCTGAGCCGAATGATTTTTTAGCGGTCTACATCGCCGATTGGAATTTCAGCGCCGGGGGGCAGGCTTATTATTGGACGAACAATATCGACCAGTTTGTGTTGTCGTTCATCAATTTGCCGGCTTGGAATACCGGCGGTTCGCACGATTTTCAGGTAGTGCTGAATGGCAGCGACAACACCATTCATTACAATTACGGGGCGCAGTCGGGCACGGTCTACAACAACGACATCATCATCGGCATCGAAAATGTGTCGGGACTGGTGGGATTGGAACATTCGCATGATACCTATCCCGACCGTAATTATTCGGTCATCTTTTACCGGCCGGATACCACCGCTTATGAAGCGCATGATATGGCTTGCACCGCGGTGATGAACGAAGATTCCTACGGGACATTCGTAGTTTCCGGGGAAAATTACACGCCGTCGGTCTGGGTCAAGAATGTGGGGAATCAGTTCGAGACCAGCGTGAATGTGCTGTGTGACATAATGGACCAATGGGGCACGATGGTCTATTCCGAATTAATCACGGTGACCGATTTGAATCCCGGCGATGAAATTGAAGTGGTGTTCCCCGATTGGACGGCGGGGGCGACCGGTCAATATATAATGTTCGGCTGGGCGAATTTGGTGGGCGATATGAACCCCAACAACGATAATATGCAGGGGGAAATGCATATCATCACCTTGCCGGGGGTGTTGCTTTATGATGACGGAACCTCGGCTCAAAGTTGGAGCTGGATGGGGGGAACGGGCGGTATGGGTCAGCGGTTCGAGATGCCGGTGGATTATGCCAGGATAACCCAATTGGTGTATTATATTCACACCGGCGGCACAACGCTTCCGACTTTCACCGCGCAGGTTTTGGATGACGACGGTCCCGGCGGCAGTCCGGGGACGGTGATGTTCGAGACCGCTGTCACCGCCACCACTTCACAGCAATGGTATACGGCTGACTGCAGTGTAGTGCTGGAGACTGGCGGGGCGGTATATGTCGCCTGGATTATGACGGGTGAGAACTGCCCCTCTATTGGAATGGACAACACGGAGCCGTTTTCCCGCTGCGGATGGGAATACACCGGTGTATGGGCTCCTTTCCGGGAGCGTGAGACATTGGAGCCGATGATACGGATTATGATAACCGAGGATTTGACCCCGGATGTGCAGGTTACTTTAACGCCTTATAACACGCCGATACAGATACCTGCGGGCGGGGGCAGTTTCGACTTCAATATCGAGTTGATGAATGTCGGTAATAATCCGGCGACATTTGACGCCTGGACGATGGCGACCCTACCGAGCGGCGCCGTTGTTGGGCCGCTTTTGGGGCCGTTCACTCTCACCTTGAATCCAGGGGGCACGATAGAGCGCGACCGGACTCAGGCGGTGCCGGGGGCGGCTCCCAGCGGGATGTATTCCTATGACGCTTATGTCGGGGATTATCCTACAGTAGTATGGGATGAGGACCATTTCGATTTTGAGAAGCTGACCGATGGTGAGGGCGCTTGGGTCGGAGATTGGAGTAATTGGGGCGAGGCGTTTGCTGGGGAAGAAGATGCGGGAATGACGATGGGCGCGCCGGCAGATTTCGCTTTATTAGGCGCGTATCCCAATCCGTTCAATGCCAGCGCAACGGTCGCTTTCAGTATCCCGTTAGAGGCGCGGGTGAAAATCGAAGTGTATAATGTGCTGGGTCAGCGAATCGCCACGCTTCATAACGGTATTTTAAGCGCGGGATTTCACAGCGAATTGTGGAACGGAACGAGCGATTCGGGAGTAACAGTATCCAGCGGGCTCTATTTAGTGGTGATGGAAGCGGAGGGGACTGTCGAGGGCGCGCATTTCAGGGGGAGTGAGAAGGTGTTGTTGGTGAAATAGACTCGATATTTGATATTTGATATGATAGGTTGGTGAATGCAGGGTGTTTAATCAGGCTGCCGTCTCTTCGGAGGCGGCAGAGGGTTTTATGTATGCATTCCCACGCGGGAGCGTTGGAACGAGGGCAATGTCGAACAAGGAATGTTGAAG
>JABMRZ010000443.1 GCA_013202315.1 Candidatus Tariuqbacter arcticus
CGACGCGGTCGAGGGCCGGGGCAAATGGGGCCGATGGGACCAGGCGAAATGCGGCCTGGCCGACGAGGGCCTGGCGGCATGGGGCCCGGCCGTATGGGTCCTGGACGTCCGATGGGCCGAAACCGTCCGGGGTTTATTAGTCGACTGGACGCCGTCCAGCACCAACTCAGTTAGGCAGGCCCTGCCTGGCGAGCCGGAGGCAGCACTTCTTGTATTTCTTTCCGCTGCCGCAGGGGCAGGGAGCGTTGCGTCCGATCTGAACGGAATGAGCCTTATGTTCTAAATTTGGTTGACCGGAAGACGGCTTGCGCGTAATGTTCGAAGTTTCAAAACGCTCCGCAACACCGTGAGAGATTAAATATTTGATAATCTCTGTTTCCATTTCGGGATACCGCTTAAGAGGGATATATGCGTTTCCACCGCGCGAGGTTAAGTAACGCGGAAGCAAGTCGTCCATAACCCATGTCAATGCTGAACGATCCAAGGGTAGAAAAGCGCCGGTGGACATGGAAAACCGTTCATGCACCGGCAGTAGTCTTCCGGCGTATACCATCCCTGATATGGTTGATTTACTGAATTTGATGTCCATGATAAATCCCTGATCGCCCCTGAATACATCCTTGCTATTGACCCCGTATCCCCTTTCAATTTGTGTCACACTGAAAAGACTATATCGAGAGCCAAGCATGGCGTTAAACAATACTCTATCATCAAGGTGTTCGGGTTCAGTATGCGCTTCAATATAGGACTGAACTTTGCTTTTGCCATTCTTTCCCGGCTGAAAGAGACAATAATCCATTAGTATCGAAGTCATATCCTCTGAATCGAATATCAATGTATCTTTTTGCAGAATGCCCAGCGCTGCGCCGCCCCGCTTGATGTCTTCTCCGGTGAGGGTATGTATAATCTCCTTATTCAATTCCATTGAACGCTTTCGCAAGCGGCGATAGAGATTTCTTAACTCAGATTCAAGGGGCATCGATATGTCTCCTAATATTGTGGATAAACTTCACCAATTATTTTCCTCATATTCGGAGCCATGCGGGCTGGAATTCTCTCGAATCACTCGTTTTATCCTGGCGACCGCTCGTTTCAACTCGGAATCTTTCGGATTGGCGAGGTTAGCGATGAATACTGTCAGCCGACGACCGTCTGTAGTTCGCAATGACAAATCACGGATTATTTCCTCTTCTTTGTGCATTCGGCGTATTTCCTCGGATAATTGTCTCGCCGCCTCGGTTTCCGCTTCGTCCATTATGTTAATAATCACCATAGAGGCGCCTTTCAAGCCTTGGTGTGTATCGGGAAGAAACCACCCCTTTCTCTTCAAAGGATAGCCTCCAGACGCCGCCTCACGAATTACTTCCGCAATAGAGTCAGGGATTTCGGTGATTGTTTCCTCTATGATTTCATCATCTGAAAATTCAAGATTCTCATCATCCTCAATTTCATCATCCGGCATTTCAACTTCATCCAACTTAATTCCAGTCAAGAATTCGAGAACGCCCTTTACATCGAGGCGAGCTATTTCAATTTCATCCTGGCGCAACAAGGATTCATTCTTAGCCAACGGCCGGGTGACAAAAATATGCAGGTCGGGTGCGAGTCCAAAATCAGCCGCACCTTCAAGAAAAACAGCGTCTGTTGGTTCTTCTATGAAGGTTGTATCCCAAAATTCCTCGTATGCTTTACTGCGTTGACTGGGTGGATACCGGTAAACCATGGTCGAAAATACACTGTCGGTCGAAATCCGCTCCAATTCCGCTGTCTTTTTATAATCCGCTTTAGGAGCGTCTACATCATCCGTCTCCAGAATGCGGGCTACGGAAACCCAAGCAGAACGATTCGACTTCAGGTATTGCTGGATCAGCAGGGTTTTCCCGGAGTTGTCAGTGCCGTCCACTCTGATGAATGCTCTTTGAAATGACATTTTATGCGCTTGTTATTCCATTAATGTTAAAAGTTTCCAATATTATTTCCTGAATTCCGCGTTATCAAGTTTGAGTCTGAATTGGTTTATTTATAAAGTATTCATCCGGGGCTATGGAGAAAAAAGGGCGTAATCATCCTTTTCCCCATGCTGATACTTTTTCTTCAACCCTTTCCCGAAACAACTTGTATAGGTATGCGGTCTTTTACCTATTTGCAAACCAGACAATATATTCCCTAACCGGCCAATAATTCTCATCCTCTTTCGATGTCACCTCCACATCACATAATGGGATATAAACGATTCTCCGCTTTTCGCGAACCTTCACGATTATACCATACAGACTATCCTCGTTTTCTATGGATAAAACTTTAATGATATGTCCAAGCCTAAAGGGTTCATATTTGGCGATGTCCGTAAAGTATGCATCGTAATCGTCTTCCATTCTTTTCACCTGAAATGGGAAGGTCAGATTGTCGTTCAACCATTTAAACCAGTCTCTTTTCTCCCACTCGGCGAATTTCTTTTCAAATGTATCCGCATTTTGCGGTAGATTTCCTTCTGAACTTTCTTCCAAATCCCAGGAGGAATCGTATTCTTCATTTTGCGATTTTTGCATTATGTTTCCATATTTCTCTTTCGGTAACATTATAGCTCTTTAAAAATGGCGGGATTGGGGACAATACCGCCTCCACACGAGTAGTAGTGCAACCGTGGAG
>JABMRZ010000444.1 GCA_013202315.1 Candidatus Tariuqbacter arcticus
CACGAATCAAAAAGATGTCACTTGGTAAGAGATTGATTCGGAAGCGTTGATATACAAAGATGATGCTGAGTAACCTGAAGGAAATCAGCGCAATTAAAAAATTAGCGGAAATCAGCGGTTTAAAGAATAAAAAAATCTGCCCATTCAAAACAGTGAAAAACATATTTTCTTAACTTTTAACTTCATTACTTCCGCTTACTGTCGATAATCGCCAACACATCATCGACAGCCTTATCTAGATCATCGTTGAGTACTCGGTAATCGTATTTTTCGGCAGCTTTCATTTCATCCGCCGCATTTTTGAGCCGATAATCGATATCATTGTACGATTCACGCTTTCGGTTGAATAAACGCCGCTTCAATACCTCCAGAGACGGCGGCATTAAAAAAATCAGAATCGCACCGGGGAACAACTCCTTCATATGTAATCCTCCCTTCACATCGAGGTCGAATATCATTGCAGCGCCGGATACCACAGCATTTTCAATCGGTTCTTTAGGAGTGCCGTAAAAATGCCCGTGAACTTTTTCATATTCGATCAGCCTTCCGTTCTTAATCATCTCTTGAAATTCTTCATAAGTGACGAAATAATACGCCGAGCCGTCCTTCTCGCCATCGCCTATCGGTCTGGTGGTGGTGGAAATCGAGTATTGGATATCAGGACGGCGCTGGATGACTCGTTTTATAATCGTGGTTTTCCCTCCCCCCGACGGCGATGAAATCACAAACAGGTGATATCTCATTCACTTAGACTTAGCGTTTGTCCTTGGGCTGTTGGCTTTTAGAGATGAAATAAACCGGCATCAGTTCAGGCGCTAAACATCGCTTTACCAGTCTACATTTAATTTATACTGATATGCCGATTTGCCGTTTTACTCGACATTCTGAGACTGTTCCCGCATTTTTTCCAATTCTTCTTTCATTTCCACCACCAGATAGGATAGTTCGGGCATATCAGCCTTGGCGGATGAAGTGTTCAATTCCCGATGCATTTCCTGAATCAAGAAAATAAACCGTCTGCCGCAGGGGCTCCCCTCTTCCAAAATCTTGCGAAATTGTCCGCAATGGCTCTTCAAACGCACCAGCTCCTCGGTGATATCCAATTTATCAGCCAGGATGACCGCTTCCATTTCCAGGCGATAGGGATCCAGTTCATTGTTGCCGAGCAATTCAGCTATCCGTTCCCGCAGCTTTTCCAATTGCCGCTGAGGATTTGTCAAGGCTAAACCCTCGCATTTCTCCACCCCTGTCTCAATATTCCGCAGGCGGCTGAGGAAATCTTCCTTTAAAGCAAATCCTTCATTTCGGCGCATTTCACCCAAATTATTGACAGCACCTTTCAGCGCCGCCTCAGCCGCTTCCAGTAATTCAGGAATCACCTCGATCGATTCGGTCGAGTGCAGATATTCAGCGAAGGGGAAAAGATGATCGAAGGTTATTTCCCCCTCCAAACCGATGTTCTGAGAAATTTCACGCAAATGTTGAAGCAAAGCTCGGCACAGTGATTCATCCAAACGGACTTCGCCTATACGCAAGCTGGATGAAAGGTCGTTTAAAACCAGAAATACCCGTCCCCTGCCGATACTGCCGCGGATGATTTCCTTCGCTCTCGCTTCAAATTGGTAGAGACTCGGTGAAATCTTGGCTGAAATCTCCAAATATCGATTATTCACCGCCTTGATTTCAGCGGCTGCTCGATAATCATTCAACTGAGCTTCGGCGCGGCCGAATCCGGTCATACTTAGTAATTCGCCCAACTTATCCTTTCTTTATTCCGATGATAACTACGATTGCGCATCTCCGTCCAAAGAGGATTTCAAAGCCGCTACCGCGACTTCAATCTGAGATTCATCCGGTTCCCGCGTTGTTATATGCTGCAGCCACAAGCCTGGTTTGATGAAATACCCCCATAATTTGCTATCAGCCTTCTCCCCTGATAGCTTCAGAACCTCGTAGGATAAACCCGCCACCAGCGGGATGAAAGGCAAGTGCACCAGAAGCCGGTGAAAAGGGCTGTGGTATTCGCCGATAATGGGAATGAGAACGCTGTCGATTATGGCGAAGATGAAGATTATCACGACGGCGGTGATAAGAAGGAAACTGGTGCCGCACCTGGGATGGAAGCGGACATTCTCCATCGCCGCTTCTACATTAGTTTCGCCGGAAGATTCATAAGCGAATATCGACTTATGCTCCGCCCCATGATATTCGAACACTCGCCGGATTTCGCTCCATAGTGAAATTAAGTAGAGATAAAGCAGGAACAGCGCAATCCTGATGAATCCGGCCACAGCGTGAAAGAGAAATTGACTGCCGGAAGCGTCTCGCATAATCCCTGCGCTCCAATACGGAATCAACATAAAGACGCCGATTGCGGCGGCGATGGATAAAACAATGGTTAGAACCGACAATAACTTATCCCACACTACCGCTCTGCCCGTATCTTTGCCGCCGCCTTTCTCAGCTTCCACCGCTTCCGCCGCCGACCAATTCAGGGTCTTAACCCCCAGATACAGCGCTTCTCCCAAATTGACCGTCCCTCTGATGACGGGAAAGCCCAGTATCTTGTATCGTTTAGTTAAGGTGATATAAGGAAAGC
Organism: Candidatus Tariuqbacter arcticus; assembly: GCA_013202315.1. Classification (GTDB taxonomy): domain Bacteria; phylum Electryoneota; class Tariuqbacteria; order Tariuqbacterales; family Tariuqbacteraceae; genus Tariuqbacter; species Tariuqbacter arcticus. Next base: position 2,600 of record JABMRZ010000444.1, read on the forward strand.
TGTCGACCAGGATTCTCCCATCCGGTTTGCGAACGGCTGTGGCGACAGTGTGGGGGGAACGCATCATCACCCCTTCGATGACAGCCTGGCCGCCGACTTTAAGGGGATTAGTGCGGGTTGGAGCATTTGGAAGTCTATCAGGCATCGTTGATCGCTTAAAAATCTTTCCGCCGTATAACAAGCGCAACGGCTATCGATTCAGTCCAATTATGGTTTAATCTACATAAACTAAAATGCGGAATACCCATTCAGGAAGACATTCCGCGCAGAAAACACCGATGACTATCCGCCGAAAGCGCTTGCTGTGATGATTAATTCCGAGTGAAATCCTGCGCTGGGAAAGTCAACAGACCATTAGTTCACTGATTTGCCGGCTTGATATTGTATTTACGGTAAAACTTGTCCACCCGCCCCGCAGTGTCAATCAGCTTTTGTTTACCCGTATAAAAGGGGTGGCACTTCGAGCAAATCTCAATTTTAATCGTTTTGAGGGTGGAACGAGTTTGAAAAGTGTTGCCGCAAGCGCAAGTAACCGTTGCGGTTTCGTATTTGGGGTGTATTTTCGACTTCATATACCAATCCAAAAATTTTAAACTAAATAATATACAAAATTTCTAACATAAAATCAAATCACTTTAATTCATCGTTACAGATTAATCACTGCCACATACTGTTTTTATCCTTTCATCAGCTCGAAGAATTCGTCGTTGTTCTTTGTTCCCCGCATCTTCTTCAGCAAGAAGCGCATCGATTCGATTTCATTGTAGTCCGAAAGTATATTCCGCAGTATCCACATATGTTGTAGTGTTAGTTCTTTGAGCAACAGTTCTTCCTTGCGGGTGCCGGAACGCTTGAGGTCGATGGAAGGGTATATCCTTAAGTCGGACAATTTGCGGTCAAGCACGATTTCGCTGTTGCCCGTCCCCTTGAATTCTTCAAAAATGACCTCGTCCATCCTGGAACCGGTTTCTATCAAAGCGGTGGCTATGATGCTGAGCGACCCCCCTTCTTCGATATTCCTGGCAGATCCGAAGAACCGTTTCGGTTCGTAAAGCGCATTAGCGTCGAGGCCCCCGGACAGAATTCGTCCGCTGTGCGGCGCTACTGAATTATGCGCCCGGGCTAATCTGGTGATGGAATCGAGCAGGATTATCACATCGTGTCCGTATTCCACTAAACGCTTGGCTTTTTCCAGCACCATCGAAGATACCTGAATATGCCGCTCCGGTTTTTCGTCAAAGGTGGAAGAGATGACTTCCGCTTTCACCGTCCGCTGCATATCGGTGACTTCTTCGGGGCGTTCATCTATCAGAAGAACTATGAGATACGCACCAGGGGTATTGCGGGTGACGGCATTGGCGATGCCCTGCAGAAGGATGGTCTTGCCGGTGCGGGGAGCGGCGGTGATGAGCGCGCGCTGCCCCTTGCCCAAGGGAGTGAATAAATCCATTATCCGCATGCAGAAATCGTTGGGGGTAGTCTCAAGATCGAACCTGCTTTCGGGATAAAGCGGGGTCAAATTGTCGATCATTATCTTTTCGCGGGTCTCTTCGGGAGACTCCCAATTCACCGCTTCTACCTTAAGCAGAGCGAAGAAGCGCTCGGTTTCCTTGGGAGGGCGGATTTGCCCGGATACGATATGCCCTTTGCGCAGATTGAAACGTTTAATTTGGGAGGGTGATACATAAATATCATCGGGTCCGGGCAGGTAATTGGTGTCCGCACTGCGCAGGAAACCGTATCCATCGGGGAGGATTTCCAGCACTCCGTTGGCGAATATCAGACCGTTTTTTACAGCCTGCCGTTCAAGAATTTTAAAAATCAAGTCGCCGCGGATCATACTGGCATAGTCTTCGATATCGAGCTTCTTGGCTTGATCATAAAGCTCGTTGATTTTCATCGATTTTAGTTCGGAAATGTCCATAATGCGATTAGTCGTCCTTCATTTATGATTGTCTAATGAATTATGCTTAAATAATAGTCTCAAGTCTCTTGTCTCAAGTCTTGATAAGTTATAATGATGGCAAATAAATACTATTTTAATGGTGAGTTATCATGCCATTGCGGGATGAAAATCACAAAAATAACAGAGAATTTATGCCTTTCTCGTATATTCTGTCAAGTAATTCACAAATAATTATCTCCCTATCGGAGAATTACATCTATGATAGACGGGCATATTTATCCATTATAACCATCACAATAACTTAAATAGCCATCATCAAAACAGGACATACAATTGGGAATCGCCGCATCAAGGCATTACAAACTGCAATGCTAACCGGGGAAGTTTAATAAATCACTCGTCTATAGATTATCCGAATAGCTGAAGGTAAAAAGGAATGAAGAGCGGGAGGAAATAAAGGAGCCGCCATTTTCCTAAATTTAATATAACAAAAAAATTCCACTAAGTCAAGTATTTCAATCGGATGAGGTCTCCTAAATAGTGAGAACCGATTATCAGAATCAAATCATCCGGTTCGGATTCATCAATCACGGTGCGCAGGGCGTTCCACCGGTCTCTTATCACTCTCGCCGGGCGTCCCATTCCGGAAGCTTCGATGGCGAGTAATTCCGGTTCCAGCGTTCGATGTGTGGGCAGTTCAACGCAGGTGAAATCGGAGGCGACAGGGACGATGTTTCGCAGGACGCCGTTGACATCCTTATCGCTGACTATGCCCATCACGATGCGGATTTTCGCACCAGGAAATTGCTCCCTGAAGAAATCCGCCGCAACAGCAGCAGCCGCGGGATTATGCGCCACATCGAAATAGACTAACGGGCGTTCGTGGATTATCTGCAAACGGCCTTCCCACCGAACTTTTTCAATAACCCTTTTAACAATAGCATCAGGGATGGTCAAACCAGCTTCCTGCAGGATTATTACCGCTGTTAAAGCGGTCCGAATATTGTCCCAATGATGCCTTCCGGGGAGTGAGAAACGATAACTTCCGCTGATTTCAGGCTTTCGGCGGCAATAAATTTCGACAACTGATCCTCGAAAGCCGGCTTCGCCGCCCACAATTTCAATTTCCTCAGGCGCATAATTAAAGGGACATTCTAAATCTCGCGCCCTGCGTTCTATCGGTTCCAGCGCCGATTCTTGCTGTAAAGACGATACAACATGCGCCCCTTTTTTTATAATCCCGGCTTTATCGGAAGCGATGGAACGAAGGTCGTATCCCAGTCGTTCGGTATGATCGTGAGAAATCGGGGTGAATACCGAGATCATCGGTCTCACTATATTCGTTGCATCCCAGGTTCCGCCCAAACCGACTTCGATAACCGCAATGTCCACCTTTTGGCGGGCGAAATGGAGGAATGCCATCGCGGTAGCCGATTCAAAAAAAGTCGATTCAACCCTTTCAAACAGCGGGCGGAGTTCATCTATCAAATCGACAGCCTCACGGTCGGAGAGCTTATGGTCGTCTATCCTTATCCGTTCGCCAAATTCCACCAGATGCGGCGATGTGTATAGCCCGCATTTGAAACCTGATTCACTGAGAATCGACTGTAGTATGGCGGCGGTAGTCCCTTTGCCGTTGGTGCCAGCGATGTGAATCACACGATAAGCATCCTGAGGATTCCCCAACAAAGAGCATAGCTTGCTGATATTGTCCAGCGAAGCTTTAATGCCTAATCGGGTCAATCCATATAGAAATTCGAGAGAAGGATGAATATCTGTCATTGGTCAATGATCATCGATTGCCTGTAAACAAATTTGAGATTTGCAGATGATGAAGGTGGGTTGAGAACCCACCCTACAGCCTATTTTCAAGAGAAACCCTCATGCCGGTTACCGGCACAACTTAGAATGAAAATTGGGTATGGA
>JABMRZ010000445.1 GCA_013202315.1 Candidatus Tariuqbacter arcticus
AAATGTAATATAACAAGTTAGAATCAAGCTAAGATTCCGCCTGTCTCGCCGGAGGTCGCGAGTTCGATTATTAACATATTAATTACATGTAAATAAGCAAGTTAGAAAGAAAAGTAATTCTCTTCATATGATAGTATGAGTTTTTCAAATAGGTTGATGAAATCTACCATCTTACTATTTTAATGAGTACAAGTGCATCTTGCAGTTCCGGCAAGACCAACGGCGCGGGAAATCTGAATATAGTGATTACCATAGATTGTAAAAAGTAATTATAATGACGCCCAGATGGGCGTTTTTTTTGGACATTTTGATAAATAATTGCTATAATTATTCAACACCGGCGGAGCGTTTAATAGTTACGATAGGCTAATAAGAGAATATGTGAAAATTGCAAATTATGACGAATATCCCTATATTGTGGATGGTATCGCAGGTCGGATTCCCCCAATCCGATAATTTATCTCAATAGATACAAAAATCCTTTACGAAAGGAGAAATCATGAAAAGCGCAATAAAAATCGCCGTTGTTTTTCTAACCTTGTTAATCGCCCAATCCATCGACGCCCAACCCCTCGACACCCTCAAAATCAAGTCCGAGGCGGATAGTATGCTTGCTGTGGGGGATTCTTTGCGGAAAGCCTGGCAATTGGATGAAGCGCTGGAAATATACCAAAAAACACTGACGAAATATCAACGGATTAATGATAGAAAAGGTGAGACAAATGTATTAAGGGGGATTGGAATTATTTATTCAAATCTTTCCAATTATCCTAGAGCTATAGAGTATTACGGACAGAGTCTGGAAATATGCATAGAAGTTGGTGACCGTATTGGTGAAAGTTGGTCCTTACATAATATCGGAATAGCTTATCATTATCTATCCAACTATCCGAAGGCGTTGGAATTTTACCGTCGAAGTCTGGAGATTTTCAGGGAAGTTGGCGACCGCCAAGGAGAAGGAATGACCTTGGGTAACATTGGTGTTATTTACCATCATCTTTCCGATTACCCGAAGGCGTTGGAATATTATGAGCGGAGTCTTGAGATACGCAAGAAAAATGGTGATCGTGGCGGAGAAGGTTATGTTTTAAACAATATCGGCTGGATTTACTTTATATTTTCCGATTATCCCAAGGCATTAGAATACTATGAACAGAGTCTTGAGATACATAAGGAAGTTAGCGATCGCCGAGGGGAAAGTAGAACATTGAACGACATCGGAAATGTTCACAGCAAACTTTCGAACTATCCTAAGGCACTGGAGTATTATACAAAGAGTCTGGAGATATCAAATGAACTTGTCGACCGCTGGAACGAAGGTCGGACTTTAAACAATATCGGAGTAGCCTATTATTATCTTTCCGACTATTCAAATGCGCTGAAGTATTATGCGAAAAGTCTGGAGATATGGATAGAAATTGGAGACTGCAAGGGTGAACAGATGACATTGTGTAACATCGGAAATGTATATATTAAACAGGGAAAATACCCAGAAGCAGAAGAGTATATTCAAAAATCATTGGCAATTGCCTTGGAGCTGAAAACAGAAGAAGATATTCAAAGTGGATATTCCAAAATGGGCGACTGCTATACCGCACAAGGATTTGATTCTCTTGCTATAGCGAACTATGCAAAAGCGATTGAGACAATTGAGAGCATTCGCGGCAAACTTGAAGTGGAAACCCATAAAACAGGTTATATGAAAGGGGTCATCGAAGTTTATGAAAAAATGATAAAATCCCTGATTAAACTCGGCAGAAAGAAAGAAGCTTATGATTACTTAGAAAGGATGAAAGCCCGAGCCCTGCTGGATATCCTTGAAGGCGGAAAAATCGATTTTGCGGAAGTGATGACGGAAGAGGAAGCTTTGCAGGAAAAGGCGCTGATTATTCAACTTGAAAACCTTAATCAATCCATCGCAGATATAAAAATAGGCGAAGAGAGCAAACGGGATTCTCTCGCCCTGCTTCGGGATGAAAAGCGGGAGAAATTGGAAGCCTTTGAAGAAAAACTCTATCTCTCGCATCCGGAACTCAAGCAGCTGCGCGGCAGGGGTGACCCGATTAACTTGCGCAGAGCACGGCGAATCTTAAGCAGAGACGAGGCGGCGGTCTATTATGTTACCACCGAAGAACAACTATTCATCTTTGTTCTCACCAGGAACAAGTTGGAAGTTCTATCCAAAGAAATCAAGGAGGAGGATTTAAATGCAATGATCGATGAACTTCTGTCAGGAGTCGATATCAGTGTTTTGCGGTGGAATTCAGAAGCTTCGCAAAAGCTGTATCAAATTCTGCTGGAACCGATAGAAAAATTACTGAAAGGCAAAGAGCGCATCTGCATCATCCCCGACGGCAAACTGAATTATCTGCCTTTTCAGGCGCTGGATGATGAGGAAACAGGAAGATGCTTGATCGAGGATTATTCCATTTACTATGCTCCGTCCCTTTCCACACTTGCCTGGCTGCGGATGATGGGAACTTATGGCGGCAGGGAACTGCTCGCGTTCGGTAATCCGGTTTTCGGTGAAGAGGATTCAACTTTAATAGCAATACGCGGAGAACTGGTTCCACTGCCCGCTACGGAAAAGGAAGTGAAAGAGTTGGAGAATGTATACCAACCGAAGGCGAAAGTCTTTCTGGAATTTGAAGCGTCTGAAAGTAATTTCAAACTTCATTGTGAAGATTACGGGGTATTACACTTTGCAACGCACGCTTTGGTGAATGAGATCAGCCCGGTATATTCTTCCATAGCGTTTTCAAAGGAGGAAACCGAGGACGGTTTTTTGGAGGCGAGGGAAATAATGAAAATGGAGTTGAATGCGGACCTTGCCGTGTTAAGCGCTTGTAAGACAGCTTATGGCAAGGTAATGGAAGGTGAAGGTATGCTGGGGTTGACCAGGGCGTTTTTCACCGCAGGCGTGCCTTCGGTAGTGGCATCGTTGTGGAATGTGGAGGATAACGCCACTCGCGAGCTTATGGTGCAGTTCCATACCAGGCTGCGGGATGGTGAGCGACCCGCCGCTGCATTAAAGGAAGCGCAATTATATTTGCTTAAAGAGACACAATACAATAGCCCGCTATACTGGGCGCCGTTCGTTTTAATCGGCGATTCGGAATAAACCATTATAATAAAAAGAGGTGAAAAATGAAGAGCCAAAAACAAATCATCATTTGGCTGATTGTATTTTTATCAACCATTCTATTTTTTTCGGGGGAACTATTTGCAGGAGAGGAACCCGTAAAAAAGGACTCAATCTCATTCAAATACGGGATTATCGGAAAGTCCAAAGAAAAACCGGATAGTTTATTTGAAGTGGCTGATGGTTCAGCCCTTCATTCCGGCGATTTTTTTAAAATCAATTTTAAAATGGCAAGCAAGGCGAATTTCTATGTTATTTTCCAATTTGCTAACGGTGAATATTCGCTTTTCCACTCCGCTTCCAATCTAAGAGAAGAAAATACTGCGGAAACGATATCTACATCTTTGGATTGGCTTGAGTTGGATAGCAATATCGGAACGGAAACCATCTATCTTATTTCTTCAAAGAACCCGCTCTCCAAGTTGGAGGATTTGTTTGCCAAATATCAAGAATCGAAAAAGAGACTGAAGCGGAAATTCGCCGGGAAGATTTCTAAAGAATTACTTTCTGTAACTCAAGAAAAGAAAAAAGCGCCCCAATTGCTGCAAATTCGTCTGGAAAAACCTGAAAATATCGGAGGGACCTTCCGGGGAGCATTGGAAGAAGGGGAAATCGAGCATTGCCTGTTTAATCAATGTTCGGGCAAAAATATCGCCTTTGAGATTATAAAGATTATTCACCAATAGGCAAGTTATGGAAACATTCATAAAATTTCCCAAAAGGAACTTTTTCTGGGTGAGTGCCTCAATCGCTGTCTTATCATTTGTTGTAATTCTCCTCATTCCTTCCATATTCCACATTTTGGAATTGAAAACGGTTGATTTCCGCTTTCAGATAAGAGATATGTTGGGCAAAACTCCAGAAATCTCACCCCTGGTTTACCACCTTTCGATAGATGAATATTCTCTTGAAAACTCCGACCCGTATTTTTGGTCCAGGGCGATACTTGGTCAAATTATGGAAAAGATGTCCGAAGCGGGGACCGAAGTGATTGCATGCGATTTCCTGTTCGCCGGCTATCGGGATAGCTTGGATGATAAACAATTGATAGAGTCTTTAAGAAAAGCAGGGAATATTGTTATACTATACCAGATAAAAATGTTCAACGAGGATTATAATATAAAAAGTAGTAGGAAGGAGATAAAAAGGTTAATCGGTTTTAACGACTTCGCTGAATTGAGAGATAAACATCCGCCTTTTCCTCACTGTTTTGGATTTGGCAGCGTTCCCATAAATGAACTTCTGGAATATTCGTGTTCCAGCGGCTTCGCCAATTTACCATCTGATAATGACGGAATTATCAGAAGATATCCTTTAGCGGCGGAACTTGATGGGAAAATCGTTCCTTCTTTTCCGCTATCGGTCTTATGTGCATTTTTGGATTATGATTTCCATAATATAGAGCTTTCTGATAGAGGGAATTTAATTCTAAAATCCATTAAACTGCCTGATGCTTCGACAACCGAGGATATAATTATTCCTTTAGACCATCGCGGTAATATGCTCATCAATTATATCGGCGGATTTAGCGAAAAGAATTATCCTCAATCATTTAGCGCGATAGATTTGTTGAACCTGGATGATGTTTCAGGATTGAGCCCTCAACTGGGCGGGAAAATTGGAATATTTTCCGATATTTCATCGGTGGGAAAGGATTTCGGCAATATCCCGTTGGAGAACAATTTCCCCAATCCTTTCATTTACTCCAATATCATCAGCAATATTCTAAATCAGGATTTCTTAACCGAAACGGGGCATTTCACCAATTTCCCGATTGTCATATTCACTTCCTTGTTGATTATGATATTATGCATTAATTTGAAAATGGTGTTGTTTGCAATATCTTCGATATCATTGGGAGTGGTTTATCTTCTGCTGAATATTATTCTCTTCACGAATTCCGGTTTGATTCTTCCGTTTTTCATTTTCCTCATTCCGGTGGGCTCCGTTTTCATCTTTTCCACCTTCTACAAATATCTATATGAAGAAAAATACTTACAGATGATGGAAACGAGTCTTAAAAGCTACCTTTCGCCGCCTCTGTTGGAGAAGGTGATAAAAAATCCGGAACGGTTGAAACCCGGTGGTGTAAGGAAGCGGATTTCCATTCTTTTTTCCGATATCGCCGGATTCACCGCCTTCTGCGATATTTCCGAGCCGGAAGAGGTGCAGGAAATTTTGGACGAATACCTACATTGTATGGTCGGCATCGTCTTTAAAAACAATGGCATCATCGACAAATATTTAGGCGACGGCCTGCTGGCTTTCTTTGAAAACGAGGGAAACGAAATCGTCAGCCCGCTAAATGCTGTTAATTCGGCGGTTGAAATGCAGTCGACCGCGGAAATGCTGCGCGAAAAATGGACCGCGCAGAACAAATTCAACCTGCATATCAGAGTCGGAGTCACAACCGGTTATGTTACGGTGGGGAACATCGGTACCAAGGAAAAAATCGACTACACCATCATCGGCTCGAAAGTCAATTTAGCCTCGCGCTTGCAGGCGTTTGGGGATGAAGAAGACATTATTATCGATAAGGACACCCGCCATCTCATAAAAGGGAGTTACTTATCAAAATATCTGGGAGAAGTTGAGATCAAAGGATTCCCTAAAACCGCGGTTTACAAGGTCGAATACTCTTTGCCCTCCGATGAGACCGGCGATTCCATTAATTCCAAACCCAATTAAGCAAAATGTAATATTATAGCTCTTTGAAAATGGCGGGATTGGGGACAATCCCGCCTCCACACGAGTAGTAATGCAACCGTGGAGTCGGGGTTGTCACAACCCCGACATCAAGAAATTAATCAAAATTAATCATAGATTTTTAAAGTACTAAAGTGTTACAACAAAATCCCAAAAAGGAGGAACGAAAAATGAAAACGATAGCCAAATTAACCCTCGTTATCCTCGCCCTGCTTATCGCACAATCCATCAACGCCCAACCCCTCGACACCCTCAAAATCAAAGCCGAAGCGGATAGTTTGAAAGCGGTGGCGGATTCCCTGCGTAAAGCCTGGCAGCTGGATGAGGCGCTGGAAACATACCAAACTGCCCTGACAAAATACCAGCAGATTGGCGATAAAGAAAGTGAAGCGAAGGTATTAAAGGGGATTGGAATAGTCTTCTCTTACCAAGGCAACGCTCAGGAAACACTACATTATTGGGAAAAAGAGCTTGCCATACAACGGGAACTTGGCGACCGCAAGGGTGAAGGTATTACCTTAAACAACATCGGAATTGTTTACTTGGAACTTTCCGACTATCCGAAGGCGCTGGAGTATTATGAGAAGAGTCTGGAGATATACAGGGAATTTGGCGACCGCAGTGGTGAAAGTAAGACCTTAAACAACATCGGAATGGTTTACTCGGATCTCTCCGACTATCCGAAGGCGCTGGAGTATTACCAACAGAGTCTGGAGATATGCAGGGAAATTGGCGACCGCAGGGGTGAAGGTGCTACCTTGCACAACATCGGAGTGGTTTACGAGGAGCTTTTAGACTATTGGAAGGCGCTGGAGTATTACGAGAAGAGTCTGGAGATATGCAGGGAAATTGGCGACCGCAGGGGTGAAGGCTATTCCTTGAACAACATTGGAGTAGTTTACAAGGATCTTTCCGACTATCTGAAGGCGTTGGAGTATTACCAGCAGAGTCTGGAGATAATAAGGGAAATTGGTGACCGCTGGGGTGAAGGTGGGACCTTGGGCAACATCGGAACTCTTTATACCGAAGAGGAGAAATATGCTGAAGCGGAAGAATGCATAATACAGGCGCTGGCAATTGCACGGGAGTTAGAAGCAGAGGATTTAATTCAATCAGAATACTCCACTCTTGGTGACTGTTATGCAGCCCAGAATTTGGATTCACTTGCCGTGGAAAACTATGCAAAGTCCATCGAAACAGCAGAGAGCATCCGCGGTAAACTTGAAGTGGAAGCGCAAAAAAGCAGCTACACGGCTGGGATATCGTCAGAATATTCCAAGATGGTTTTATCACTTCTCAAGTTGGATAGAAATGAAGAAGCATACAACTACATAGAACGCGGTCGTGCCCGATCCTTCCTCGACCTGCTCGCCAGCGGCGAAGTGGAAGTCGGCAAGAGCAGACACGAGGAATTCCTGCGTGATGAGGAGGAATCACAGGAAGAGATAGAGGAAATGGAAGAGCAACTAATCGCCGCGGCGGAAGATACTACCCAATTATTAGCCTTGCGGGGTAAACTGGAAGAAAAACGCGGTTTCATCACCACGACGATAGAGGAGAAGAAGCAGTATGAACCGGAACTGGCTTCGATGGTGACAGTCAATTCGCTGACCCTGCCGGAAGTTCAGGAATTGTTAGACGGAAAGAGCACGATTTTGGAGTATTTCCTCACTGAAGAGAAGACCTTAATTTGGCTTATCACTAAAGATGAGGCGGAGGTGTTTCAGGTCGAAGTCGGCGGTGATAGCTTAAAATTACTCGTGCAAGTCTTTCGTAATACGATTATGCACCTGGGGGAAACGGAGGGTTTATCTAATGAATTATACCAGATACTTTTTAAACCTGTTGAAGAAAAGGTCAGGACGAAAAAGCTGATCATAATCCCGCATGGAATTCTTCATTATTTACCCTTTCAGGCGTTGCAGGATGGTGATAGAAAATATCTGATTGAGAAGTATCAGATTCGCTACCTTCCTTCTGCATCGGTTATGAGATATTTGATACCCAAGCGGCGGGTTAAGGGAACGAAGCTGTTGGCCTTCGGCAATCCGGCGACAGATCGAGCTGGTTATCCACCCATCCCATTTTCTGAGGGCGAAGTGAATGAAATTGCCGGACTTTACCGTGATAGCAATGTATTGATCGGAGCCGACGCCACTGAGGATAAGTTCAGAAACCTTGCTCCCGATTACGATATCCTACACCTCGCCTGTCACGGGGAATTGAACTCGGCTTATCCGCTGTTTTCCGGATTATTGCTGGCGCCCGGCGATGAACAGGACGGTGAGCTGGATGTCCACGAACTTTTCACTATGGATTTGAACGCGTATCTGGTGGTCTTATCGGCTTGTCATACTGGTTTGGGGCATCTGACCACCGGGGATGAGTTGGTGGGACTTTCACGAGCGTTCATATATGCCGGGACGCCGTCGATTCTTTCCAGTTTGTGGATGGTGGAGGATGAATCTACCGCCTATTTAATGAAGGAATTTTATAACAATTTGAAAAAGCATGACAAGGCAGAATCATTGCGAAAAGCTCAGTTGAAGATGAAAAAGAAGTATAAAAATATTCGTTCGTGGGCTTCGTTTGTTTTGGTGGGGGATTCGGAGTGAAAAAAATTGGGAGGTTTTTAAAGAGATGTAGAAAGTCATCCTGTCCGGGTGGATTTTGTCAGGCGAGATATTTATACTGGTTCTTGAAAATATTTACCCTGAAAATAACCGGAATGCAAATCCGCGAGCTGATTATTTTCATGCTAAGTTGTGAGCGGGTTCGCGAAAGAGACCCTCTTATGAGGGTTTACCCTGAAAATAACCGGAATGCAAGTCCGCGAGCTGATTATTTTCATGCTATGTTGTGAGAGGGTTCGCAAAAGAGACCCTCTTATGAGGGTTTACACTGAAAATACCAGGAACGCAAGTCCGCGAGCCGATTATTTTCATGCTA
>JABMRZ010000446.1 GCA_013202315.1 Candidatus Tariuqbacter arcticus
CCAAATAAACAAAAAGATAACAAAATTCTATGGAATAAAGCTATAATGTTACAATAATTCATGTAAATTCCTGTTCATCTATGGTTAATTAGTCCGCTGTACAGCGGATTACCCACACGATATAGCAAAGAACCTCAAAAACTCTTGCGAAATTCAAAAAATATATTATATTATTACTTTAGTTCCGAGATTATATTTTCCCCCGTCAGAAAACCTCATATAACGCCGCAATGTGCGGACTTGAATAATACCAAATATTAAGTGTTTAACACCAAGGATTTTACTTGATACTTGATAATTGGCACTTGATACTTGTTGCTTATTCGCTTTTTTTCAATTTGAATAACCGCCTGTATGAAACAATCAGCTCCCAACATAAAAATAACCGATGAAGGAGACGGTTGCTTAATCATCGACCTATTCGGAAAGGTCGGCTTCGATACCATCGAATCCATCTTGAAGGAAATCCTCGCTTCGGTGAAAAAAACTCAACCTGATCAGGTGGATTTACGGTTGACAGAAGTAGAATACTTCGATTCCGCCGGAACCGCGATGCTCCTGAGATTGCGCCGGGGATTGGAAAAGCGAGGCGTCCAATTCACCATCAGCGAAGTTCCTCCCAAAGTCGAAAACCTCCTCCGTTTATTCGACTTCGACAAGCTGGCGGCGGCGCCACCTAAAATAATCCGCCGCCGCCGAAACCCGCTCGAAGCTTTGGGCGAATCCATCATCAAAATGGAAAAAGACCTGCGCCGGATGACCCTCTTCATCGGAAGATTCACCATCGTTATGCTGTGGAATCTCCGCCATCCCGGTAAAACCAGGTGGGGCGAAGTTGTATATCTCATCCAACGTACCGGCGCCGAAGCGCTTCCCATAGTCGCCCTGTTAAGCCTGTTGATCGGTTTGGTCACCGCATTTTCTTCAGCCGTCCAATTGCGGGTATTCGGAGCGAATATCTTCATCGCTGATTTAGTCGGAATCGGTATGACCAGGGAATTGAGCCCTTTGATCACCGCTATTATCGTCGCCGGACGCTCCGGCTCAGCTTTCGCCGCCGAAATCGGCACTATGAAAATCTCCGATGAAATCGACGCTCTGAATGTGATGAACATCAAGCCCTTGGAATACCTGGTGCTGCCCAGACTGCTTGCGGTGATGTTGGTAATGCCTTTCCTCACCCTCTTCTCCGATTTCTGCGGCGTTTTGGGCGGCTTGGTAATCTCTATGGCAAGCCTGGATTTAACCCCGGTCGCCTTTATGAACCAGCTCCATCAGGCGATAGGTCTATGGGATGTCGGTTCCGGTATTTTGAAAGCGTTCGTCTTCGGCATCCTGGTGGCGGGAGTGGGATGTTATCGAGGATTGGAAACTATGGGTGGTGCCCTCAGCGTGGGAAAAAGCACCACCTCCTCCGTAGTCAGCGGGATTTTCCTCATCGTCGTCGCCGACTCAGTTTTCGCCATCGTGTTCCACTACCTGGGAATATAACTAATGGAAGAATCCAACCCCACCATAGAAGTCAAAAACCTCACCGTCCAATACGGTGATAATTTAGTTCTCGATGATATCTCGTTTGAAGTATTCCCCGGCGAAATCTTCGTCATCCTGGGCGAAAGCGGCTGCGGCAAGACTACTATCCTCAAACATATGACCGGCTTGCGCAAGCCCGAAGCCGGGAGCATCCTGATCGACGGCGAAGACATCATCACCGCCGACGGAGCAGACCACGACCGCATCCTGAAAAAATTCGGCGTCCTCTTCCAATCGGGAGCTTTATTGGGCTCGATGACTTTAGGCGATAATGTCGCCCTACCCCTGCGCGAATCGACCGGTCTGCCTCGGGAAGTCATCGATGAAATGGTCAGGATGAAGCTTTCGATCGTCGGTTTGGAAAACAAAGAACATCTCCTCCCCTCAGAACTCAGCGGCGGAATGAGGAAGAGGGGCGGGTTAGCCCGCGCAATCGCCTTGGATCCGCAAATCCTCTTCTTCGATGAACCTTCAGCCGGTTTGGACCCGGTGACCCAAGTCGGCTTGGACGAACTGATTCTCGGACTGAACGCGCATTTGGGAACAACTATGGTTGTCGTCACCCACGAACTCCAGAGCATCTTCAAAATCGCCCAGCGGGTGATTATGCTGGATACCGAAAGCGGCAAGATCATCGCCGAAGGCGTCCCCGCTGAGCTTCGGGAAAGCAGCGACAACCCCAGAGTGCGGGCTTTTTTCAGGAGGGAACTTATTAAACAATGACCACACATACTGGAACGATAAAATGAAAATGAGCAAACTGGAAAAATCTCTGGTCAATAAACCCAAACACGCTAAACAAGCGATAAAATACATCGAAAGATTACTGCAATATGCAGAAATAAAAGAGGAACAAAATCTGCTTGAAGTGGGATGCGGCATCGGCGCAGTGTCTAAATACATAACTGAAAAATACCGACTGAATGTCACCGGAACCGATGTCGACCCCGAACAGATTCAAACCGCCCTGAAAGATAAAGATGATAGCCGGAACATTCGTTTCCTGGAAGCGGATGCGGCGGAACTGCCCTTTGAAGACGATGAATTCGATATTGAAATGTTCTATATGGTAATGCACCACATAGCGAATTGGCAGGATGCTTTGCGGGAAATAAGCAGGGTGCTGAAACCGAAGGGGTATTTGATTATGGGAGATATATTGTATTCTAACTTTGCAGCCCGAATCGGGCGATTGCTCAGTCGCAACTACGGCATTATCACCATAAAAGACCTAAAAGCATTCACCGAAGCGGGAAATTATGCCACAATTCACGCCTCGCTGTCAAAATCACCGCTGGTGAAATACTATGAAGCGGTTTATCAGCGTAACTAATTATAATAAGCGACATTAATTGTTGTCTCAATCTTGTAAGGGCTGGGTTTCCCAGCCCAGACTCCAAGCACAATCGCTCTGGGG
>JABMRZ010000447.1 GCA_013202315.1 Candidatus Tariuqbacter arcticus
ACTAAAATGTCTTGCCAGTTTCTAAGGATTCCGGAGAGCAGAACCCAAACCGCCCTATCATCGTTGTTCAATTTGAGCTTTTTATGATTTCACTGATGAACCATTAGCTGATATCGGAGGGCGAGGTTTTCTAATATAAGCTGTTTCCTTGAGAACAAGGATTTTCTGAGTGTTTCGTGGAATAATTTGATTATTTGTGCCAAGGTATTATATTATGAAAAAACACGAAAAATCCCAAATCCTAAGGCGGATGTAAATTTGACGAGGGAAAGATTAGCGCTGAACGACGCTCAAATCTCCGGCGGTCTGCTGATTGCCTTAGCCCGGGACAAAGTTAAAGTATTCCTTGAGGAATGTGCAAAGCATAAAGACGACTGCGCCGTGGAAATCGGCGAAGTCATCGAAGGCAAGCCCGGCAGACTGAATGTAAAATAGCGGAGGATGATTGGCTGCAGGAGACGGCTTCTTCGGATGGCGATTTCTGCCGAATGTTTCACTTGAACTCGTGGTGGCGGCAGCGGCGCTGTTATTCACGATAAGGGTTTAATTACTGTACATCATTAGACGGGATTAATAATTATCTCGAACACTGTAAAGGATTTACTCTATGAACAATGTTTCACCGCGTCAGAATAAACCCCAGACGGCGGCTAAAGGTCAGAAACCCCTCCCCAAAATTCTTGGCCCGGTTGATGACCTTGAGCAATATGTCCGCTCAGACTGGTGGAGATATGTATTCAACAGATTGTATTTGAAAACCGACGCCGATGTGGTGGATGACCAGAACATAACTCGAACCGAAGTCGATATGCTGATTAAAGCGCTGGCGATAGAGAAGGATGATAAAGTCCTGGATTTGGCTTGCGGGCAGGGGCGGCACGCACTGGAACTGTCCAGAAGAGGGTTCACCAATATTGACGGGCTCGACAGGTCTCATTACCTGATTCAGAGGGCGAAATCGACCGCCAGGAAAGAGGGGACCCCGGTTCTTTTCAGGGAAGGGGATGCGAGGAAGATTCCCTATCCGGTCGACAATTTCGACGCGGTGACGATTCTGGGCAACAGTTTCGGCTATTTCGAAAATCCGCACGATGACGAACGGGTGTTGAAGGAAGCGCTGCGGGTGCTGAAGCCGGGCAGCAAGCTGCTGATAGATATCACCGACGGAGCCTACATGGCGAAGAATTTCCAGCCTCGAAGCTGGGAGTGGATTGACAAACGGCATTTCGTCTGCCGGGAAAGGAGTCTTTCCGGGGATGGAAGGCGGCTGGTGTCACGGGAAGTTATCACCAATGTGGAAAAGGGAGTGATAGCGGACCAGTTCTACGCGGAAAGGCTTTATACCAAAGAAGGCTTGCAGAGATTGCTCGAATCCTGCGGATTCAGCAATATCAGGTTCCACGGCAAGATATCCCCCGATTCCAAGCGGGGACAGGATTTGGGGATGATGGAGGTGCGCCTGATTGTCACCGCCATCGCCCAGAAAGAGTGGACTCCGGTTAAGCGCAGACAAAGGAAAGAGCTGATAAACATCATTGTGGTGATGGGCGATCCTACCAAAATCGATGTGGTTAAACCAGCCACGATTTTCGATGAGGACGACTACTATACCATCAACCGGCTGAAGGAAGCGCTGAACGAGTTGAAGTCCTACAGTTTCACATACATCAACCATCACAACACCCTTATTCAGGACCTGCAGAAACTCAGACCCAAAATCGACCTGGTGTTTAACCTTTGTGATGAAGGATTTCTGAACGACCCCCGGAAGGAGCTGCATGTTCCCGCCACCCTGGAGATGTTGGGGATGTCCTACACCGGTTCCACGCCGCAATGCCTGGCCTATTGCTACGACAAGTCCCTGGTGCGGGGGATAGCCAAAGAGATGAACATCCCGGTGCCGGAAGCCTTCTTCATCAAGCCCGAAGACAACACATTCGACCTGACTTTCGGATTTCCGGTGATAACCAAGCCCAACTTCGGTGATTCCAGTTTCGGCATCACTCAGCACAGCGTGGCTTACAGCGTCGAGGAGTTGGTGGACGCCATCGATTCCATTCGCAGCAAATTCGGCTATACCCACCCCATCGTGGTGGAGGAATTCCTGACCGGCAAGGACCTCAGCGTCGGTATCCTGGGCAATCCCCCGGAATCATACACCATCCTGCCGATTACCGAAGAAGATTACTCGGAACTCCCGGAAGGGCTGCCGAAAATTTGCGGCTATGAAGCCAAGTGGCTGGAATATTCAGCTTACTGGGGGAAAGTGAAGTCGGTGCGCGCCGACCTGCCGCCCGATACTCAGAAATTCATCGTCGAATGCTCGCTGAAATTAGTGGAACGGTTGGAGTGCCGGGACTATTCCAGGCTGGACTGGAGGCTGGACGCCAACGGAACCCCCAAACTGCTGGAGGTAAATCCCAATCCCGGCTGGTGCTGGGACGGGCACCTGGCGAAAATGGCCGAGCTGGATGGAATGACATATTCGCAGATTTTGGAGGCGATACTGAAGGCGGCGGAAGCCAGGCTTCACCCCCACTCGGAACCCCCCAAGGCTGTGCCTAGTCAAAATACAATACTCGCTATAATCGACAATAATACTCGAGAGATGTGAAGTAATCTCACCTAATTAAGTTGCAGCCGTTCAGTAAAATCATGAAGAGGGAACGTAATTAGAAAGAAATTGAGAAAATTCCGGCATTTTTTAAGCCAAGTTTTCCCAAATCCTTTCAATACAGTAGCCACTATCCGTTATCAGCTGCAAGTTGCAAGCTATGTGGAGCTGGTGGTCTATGATGTTAGCGGACGGGAAGTTGCATCACTCGTCAATGGTCATTCGTCATTCGGAAAACATGAAGTGGTATGGGATGCATCTAATCAAACGAGCGGGGTGTATTTTATCAGGTTGACAGTTGACGGTCGTCAGTCGTCGGTAAAGAAGATATTGCTGGTGAAATAAGTGTGCAGGTATACAGGTGCGCAGGTACTCAAGTAGGGGCGGTCTTGCACCCGCCCGGTTTATAAGTTTACATATACAATATAACAACCTTAATTTAATCTAAGGAGTCTCACGATGAAGAAGAGACTAATCTTGTTATTTTTCGGGATTTGCTTTTTAGTGAATTCGGCTTTTACTGCCAACAACGATTACATTTGGCTTAAACATTATGGAGGTCGAGAATTCAATCAGGCTTTCGATATGAAACCGACCAGTGATGGAGGTTTCATCATCTGCGGTCGAACCCGCCCGATAGGAATTAATGATTCAGTCGATGTATATTTACTAAAGACAGATTCCGTAGGCACATTAGAGTGGGAACGCACTTATAGCAACACCGTAATGTATGACGAAGCCAAAGGCGTTCTACAAACCTCTGACGGCGGATATATTGTGGTAGGAGGGACTGTTGGTCCTGATTTGATGCAAGTCTATGTAATACGCACTAATTCATTGGGGGATACGCTCTGGACTAAGATTCATGGCTATTTTGGCCAGGACGAGGGTTTTAGTGTGGTTCAGACTCCAGATGGCGGTTTCGTGATAGCGGGGGAATGTATGTATGTTCATGGACAAAGAGGAGTTGATCTATACTTGTTAAAATTGGATGCCAATGGTAACTTCATTTGGGAAAGATTCATTGGAGGTCATTTATACGATGGAGGCCGCTCCATTCAAATGACTAATGACGGAGGATTTATTGTGGTAGGGACGACTCAGCTAGTATATAATCAATACATCTATTTAGTGAAGACCTTTTGTGATGGCAATGTCGACTGGACGCGAATTTATGGAGGCGGAGGCGGGGGCGAAGATGAAGGGTGGCAGGTCAAACAGACCACCGACGGTGGCTATATCATAGCTGGCACCACTGAAGCTCCTCACTGGGGTTCAACCTTCTCTTGTCTTATTAAAACAGACCCTTTCGGAACTACACAATGGAACCGCTATTGGGGCCTGGGATATGGCGATGTAGGGTTCGGTGTCGTTCAAACCTCAGACAGCGGATATGTCCTTACCGGTAGACATTGTATGTGGGATCCTATTGGTAACGATACTATTAGAGTCAATAATGTCTTTTTAGTCAAAACGGATGCTTATGGAAATGATATTTGGGAGTATAATTATGGAGCTTATGGGAGTGAAGTAGGATGGCGAGTAACTCAAACATCCGATGGCGGTTTAGTGGTAGCCGGTAACACAGATATGTTTGGTCCTATCTTAGATGAACAAGTAATACTTTTTAAAATCAGTCCCAATGGCGATGCGATTAATGGGTTTTCACGGGAGCTATCCTCTGCTACTGAGATAAATTCCGGTTCTGTGATTAAAATTTCACCCAACCCCTTCAACCCCACCACCACTTTGACCTATTCCCTCCCCATTTCAGCGGAAGTGTCGCTGATAATCTATGACATTTCCGGCAGGGAAGTCACCAGACTGGTGGATGGATGGCGCTCGGCGGGAGTCCATGGAAGGATTTGGAACGCAGCAGGCTTGCCAAGCGGGGTGTATTTCGCGAAACTTCAGGCGAGTAACTGTATTCAGACACAGAAGGTAATATTATTGAAATAATGATTATTCATATATGATTTCAACTATAGGGCGTGTCGTTCAAATCCGAAAAGCGCTGAAAAGTGTGCTGTCGACCCTCCTTAATTGACAGTAAGTATAACGATATTAATAGTTAGGTGTCAAGCCAGGAAGCGTAGCACCACTTTAATGTGATTTCGGAAACAGGCTTCATAATAAACGGAGGAATTTGCTATGAAAATTACATTAAGCAGAACCAACTGGAAATCGATCCTGCTGGGTATTATTATCGGAATACTTATCGTATTCTTGTTTTCCCGGTCGATCAGTCCCATATATGAAGCTGAATCCAAGCTAGCATTATACCACAATTCCATTACCGGATTGGTATCGGAATATGTCGACCAAGATAAGGATATTGAGATATATCGGCTGGCAGAGATAGCGCAGAGTCTGCCGGTAATAATCAAAGCCGGACAAACGATTGGAACAATCGATTCAAAGATGACGATTAACGATGTCCTAGAAGACGAAAAGTTAGTTAAACATGTTATAATCTTACAAAATCTGATATATGTAGATGTCGATACGCTTGCCAATATGCTCAATTTATATGTTTTTTCTTCAGACAGAGATTTTGCCAGGCAATATGCGAACGCTCTCGCTGATGCAGTTGTGAGGTTCCATATCGATGATTCTGATAGAAAACTAGATCAAATGACATATTTTATTGATGAACAACTACAGATGTTAGTTTCAGAGTTAACTGAAAGCGAAAACCGACTCCGTGATTATATTAACAACAATAAAAACAGCGGAAATTTCGATTCGATTGAATCGGAAAGACTCGTATTGGAGATGGATTTGGTGAAAGAGCGCTATGCCAGGTTAAGGACTTTATACTGGGATTTGCAGATGCTGCAGAGTGAACGGATTAAATCCCTCAATGTCGCGGAATTCGCATTAGGAGCGGAAAAATCGTTTTTGCTGTCTTTAAGACAAGCTGTTACACTGAAAATCGTCATCGGGATCATTGTTGGAATTCTTCTATCTGTCCTTTTAGGAGTTTTTAAAAGAGCGAACAATGCAAACTAAGGTATAAGATATAATGGGGCAGGAGGTGTGGTCAGCAGCCAGCAGTTGACAGTCGACGGCGGACAGTCGATGGTGAGAAAGGTGGCGCTGGTGAAATAAAGGAAACATCGTAATCACCAATTTATGTAATTTACTCTGAAAATAGGGGTTAGGGTCTGGGGTTTAGGGTTTAATGGGTTGTCATTCCCGCATAGTTTTAGCGGGAATCCATATCCAATTTTCATTCTAAGTTGTCCCGACCATTCGGGATGAGGTTTTACCTAATAAATAAATGGCTGACGAGAGTCATAGTAAGATAAGCGAAGAGACAGTCAAGCGGAGATTTTCCTTCCTGCAGAATATTCCCTGGGAGATAATATTTCGCTGGCTAATATTTGTAATTGGTTTAGCGGGCTTGATTTCGCTTTTTCCCATGGGAGCCACTCCCCAGCATTCCGACCTAAAAATAAACCTCATTAGTCCGTATGAGATAATCGCCCCGTTCGATTTTGAGATATTGAAATCGAAGAACGAATTGGAACAGGAACGGACGGCGGCTCGCGCCTCGGTATTGCCGGTATTCAAGCGTTCATCCGAAATAGAAAGCAGGAGCTTGGCGCAGCTCGATTCTTTAATGGACGATTTATATTTATTGCTATTCAGTGAAAAATCCGCCGAAGGCTCGGATAGTCTTATGGTGCTTGAGTTAGAAAGGCTCAATCAGGCGTATAGGATGAATTTATCGCTTAGGGAATTGAAGCCTGAAGAGGGCGAAATTACTCCTGAATGGTGGGACGCGCTTGCTCTACGGGTGAAATCCGGTTTGAAGGCGGCGTATCAGACTGGGATTCTGGATAGAGAACCGGAAACGATAAATACTACCGCAAACGCTGTTTCCATCCTTTCGCAAGGAATAAAACGCCGCGTTTCACTCTATAATGTTACCGGAATGAGTTTGGCTAAGAGTTTGATATTGGAAAACTTAAAGAACGCTTTTCCGGAAGGCGACCGGCGAGTAAAGTTGGGATATGAAATCATGCTGAATTTCATCGAGCCTAATGTATTGTATGATAAAGAGACCACTGAAGGACGGCGAACCGCTGCCGCCAACAAAGTCGCCCTTGCCAAAGGGATAGTTCTCAAGGATGAACGGATTATAGATTCGAATGAAAGGGTCACTCAGGAGCATTTGGATAAACTCCATTCAATGTTCAAGAAGAAGGAGGAGATTTCTCTTGCTGAAGGGGGAATGTCCAGAGTTTTCCCTTTGATTGGGAAGGTGCTTTTTTCGGGGGGCATATTACTGCTTTTGGGCTATCTCATTTATTATCATCGGTCAAGCATCGCCACTAACCGGAATTATTTGCTGATACTGATAGTTTTATTAACGCCATTAGTTTTTTTACAGGTGGTGTTGGAAAGCGCCGGCATTTCCAAGCTTCTTTTCCCGGCGGCATTATCGGCGATGTTGATAACTATTTTTTACGGATATCGAATCGGGTTTTGGTTCATCATTGCATTGAGTCTGTTAGCCGGCGCGATGCAGGGCAACGACTATCAGCTTTGCATGATGAGCCTGCTGGTGGGATCGGTCGGCATCGTATCGGTGAAGCGAATCAGGAGCCGGACTCAACTATTGTCTTCGGGACTGTATTTGGGAATCGCATATATTCTGTTTTTAGCGGCTTTTAATTTCCTTCAGTATTCTGTAAGTTCGGAACTATTGGAACAGATGCTTTTAGCCGTTCTGAATTCGGTGATGACTCCGATATTCGTTTTAGGGTTCGCTATCATATTGGGTAATATATTCGATATCACTACCGATTTGACCTTGATAGAGCTTTCCGACCTGAATCGACCTTTATTGAAGATGTTGTCAACCTCGGCTCCGGGTACTTACCATCATAGTCTGATGGTGGGCACCTTAGCTGAAGCGGCGACGGAGGCGGTGGAGGCGAACCCTCTATTGGCTCGAACCGCCTCTTACTACCATGACATCGGCAAGCTTGAGAAGCGGGATTATTTCATCGAGAACCAGTTGGTATTCAACCCACACGATACGATTCCAACTGAGGAAAGCGCCGCCATTCTCAATTCACATGTAACAGAAGGTCTGGAACTCGCTGAAAAGCACCGGCTTCCTCAAGTAATCAAGGATATTATCCTTCAGCATCACGGCACCAGTCTAATGCAGTATTTTTATCATAAGGCTGCCAAGCGGAATGATGATGTAGATGAATCGAAGTATCGCTACCCGGGGCCGCTTCCGGTCACCAAAGAATCGGGTATAATCATGCTGGCGGATTCGGTTGAAGCGGCAGTTCGTTCCAAGGGGCAGGTTTCAATCGAGGAAATCCGCCTAACGGTTCAGGAGATTATCGAAGACAGATTCAAGCAGGGTCAGCTTGATCATTGTGAGTTATCGTTGAATGATTTGCAAATTGTAGAGGAGAGCTTTGTTTCCACTTTCAAGGCACAGCATCACCAGAGGATCACCTATCCTTCGAGAGAAGAAATAGAGCGCGTGTCGAATAATGCCCAATCAATTAATAATTGAAATTCCCCAATGGGTTGATGTGGATACGACCGAGATGGAGAGGGTCGTCAGGATGATGCTGGCTGATAATGGACGGGAACTATACAATTTAACTATAGTAGCGGTAGATGACGATTTGATGGCTGATTTGAATCAGCGGTTTCGAGGGGTTTCAGGGACCACCGATGTACTTTCTTTCGTAATTGAGGATGAACCTTTGGAGGGGGAGGTTTTTCTGAGCGTGGAACAAGCTCAGACGGCGGCAGCGATTGATAAAGCGGCTTTAAAAGCTGAAATATATAGGCAGGCTGTTCATGGTATTTTGCATTTGCTGGGGTTTCATCACGATTCTCTGGAAGAAGAGCGATTGAATCGAGAGATGATGGAACGGTATCTCGCCGAATTTTGATGAATAGGTAGAATTGGGTTTGAGGCGATTGGCGAAGAAGGTTCTTCGGATTCTGACGATATAGAATATACATATCCTTAACCCGACGAGTCGGAATAAAAATTCGAAAACCGAAAATCGAAACAAATCCGAAATTCAAAACTAATGTGACTGATAACTGGTATTTCGTAAGATGATAAGTATTATGATATTACGCCGTTTATCTGACAGAAAAAGCACGAATTTCAGAATTAGAGTATTAATCTTGCGAGGGATATATTGGAGGAAATAGGCTTTTATTTTTGGGCTAAGGTGCTGTTATTTTTCATATTATTGGTATTTTCAGCTTTCTTTTCCGGCTCTGAAGTTGCGGTCTTCGGACTTTCACCCCGCGATAAGGATGTAATTAGAGAAGGTAAAGCCGGTTCAGACCGGCGGTTAAGAAAGCTCATCGACAGCCCTAAAAGAACGCTGATAACGATTTTAACCGGCAATAATGCGGTTAATATCGCCGCGGCTTCGGTGGCGGCTCTATTGACAAAGGATATATGTGATTTCTTTGAATTGAATCCGAGTTTGGGAATCGTGATTGAAATTGTGGTAGTCACCGGATTAATTTTGATTTTAAGTGAAATAACGCCTAAAATCATTGCGCTTCGCAACCCGCTGTTGATTTCCCGAAAAGTCGCTGGTTTCCTAATCGGATTGAAGTTCCTGCTCTATCCGGTCGTTGTTTTTTTCTCTTCTATTACGGAAATGTTCGCTAAAATCTTGGGAGTTGAACGGGTGCGATTAACCTATTCAACCGACGAGTTGAAAACGCTGGTCGAGGTTTCGGAAGAACGGGGTCAATTGGAGGAGTCGGAGAAAGAGATGATAACCTCCATTTTTGAGTTCGGTGAGACTCTGGTCAAGGAAATAATGGTGCCTCGCACGGATATGCAGATGATAGGAATGGGTTCCTCACTGAAGGAGATAATTGACAATATTAAAGAGTGGGGTTTTTCCCGATATCCTGTTTTCCAAGATAATAGGGATAATATTATTGGGATGCTCTATGCGAAAGACCTGCTCCCTTACCTGCGAGGTGTAAGGGAGGATTTCGACTTGGCGGAGGTCGAACGGCAGGCTTATTTTGTCCCGGAAAATAAGGAGATTGCCGAACTTCTGCGGGAATTTCAGAAGAATAAAATACATTTGGCGGTGGTCATCGATGAATATGGCGGGACGGCGGGTTTAGTGACTTTGGAAGATATTCTGGAGGAAATCGTAGGTGAGATTCAGGATGAGTATGACCGCGAAGCGCCGCTATATTTTCGTGAGAGCCCCGGAGTAATTATCGCCGACGCCAGGATGGATATCGAAGATGTGAATGAAATTCTCGGAGGAGAAATCATTCCCACCGAAGGTGATTTTGAGACTTTGGGTGGATTCATATATGACTTGACCGGAAGAATCCCTTCGGAAAATGAGGGGATTGAACATGGTGAATATCTGTTCATCATCAAAGAAGTCGATGGTCAGCGGTTAACAAGTATTCGAATTGAGAAAAAAGGTGTTTAATTTAAACGGTTTAAAGCGTAAAGCCGCGTATTGGGTTAGCAGGGCGCTTCCGGGTTTTATGCCGCGGGAAGATGGTATTATCGATCCGTGGGAGGTTATGCGGTCTCCCCGTTCAGTTCTAATCTGCGCGCCATTCACATATGAGGATTTTCAAAGGACGCTTCCTTTCCTCAATAAACTTCTTGATAGGTTTTCTAAGAGCAGTATAACGGTTGCAGTAGTCAAGGAGCACAGATGGATGCTCGATATGTCACTTGTCAATCGATTGATTATGTTGACCGAGGAGGAGCACGCCAACTTCTTGAAACTTCCAAAGAAGGAATTCAGAGATTTCTTAAGGCGCAGGAGATTCGATGTGGCGATCGATCTAAATCCTAGCGGGACATTATTTTCTTCCATATTATGCGCAGTCAGCGGCGCAGCAGTGAGAGTAGGTTTTACCGGTGAAGATAGTGACAGGTTTTTCAATTTCCAGATTCAGCCTCTCCCTGAAAATGATGAAGCAGGCAGGTATCGGGTTTTATTGAATTATATCGGTTGATATTGGGATAATATGGGAAAGGGTTTAGGGATTAGGGGTTAGTGGGCTGTAATTTCCACAATGTTTTAACGGGAATTTATACTCTATTTGCATGCGTGGCGGTGGCGGGAACCGGCATGAGGGTTTATTTTGTAGATAGGATTCAGGGGTTGAGGGTTGGCAAGAAATCATCCTGACCTGAAAGCACATCCATTAGCTGGGAATGATGAGCGCTTAATAAGCTGTTCTTTAAACACTTTGCTCAAGTAATACTATGAGGAGCCTGATTTTAACCTGTGAGTAATCTGGATTCCATACTAGAAAGGGAATTTTTCCGGAGAATCCAGCGTCCCGGTCGATATGCGGGCGGCGAACTTCATGCCCATCAACCCCGGGAGGATGATTTTCAAGTCGCTCTGGCTTTTCCCGACCTTTATGAAATAGGGTTTCCATATTTAGGATTCCAGATATTATACTATCTCCTCAACCTGATGGAGGGAGTCAGTTGTCAGCGTGTTTATGCGCCGGCGGAAGACGCTGAAAAGATTTTGCGAAGGGGAAATATCCCGCTCTTTACACTCGAAGGTAAGAATCCTCTTAACCGCCTTGATCTCATTGGTTTTACCCTGCAGTATGAACTGCATTCGAGCGCTGTTTTAAATATGCTCGAACTTGGCGGGATACATTTATTAGCGGAACAGCGCGGAGATGATGAACCGATGGTGTTGGGAGGCGGACCTTTATCCTATAATCCTGAACCTTTCGCGCCGTTTTTCGACTTTTTTCTTATCGGGGACGGTGAGGAGTGTTTCCCCAAGTTAGTCGCAAAGATTCTCGGAGACAAGTCTTCAGGTTTAAAGAGAAAAGAAATCATTCCTCGCTTGAGTGAAATTCCCGGCGTATATGTCCCTTCCCTTTATCAACCTCACTACAGCCGCAGCGGCAGATTTTCTCATTTGGAAAAGAGAGCCGCATTCGCTCCGGATGGTGTTCGAGCGGTTCATATAACTTCACTTCAGGCTGAATATTATCCGGCGGAACCGCTGGTTCCTCTGATTTCGGTTGAGCATGATCGGTTGACGGTGGAGATTATGCGGGGGTGCACCCGGGGCTGCAGGTTCTGCAATGCGGGTATGATCCATCGTCCCACTCGTGAAGCATCCGCCAGCGGAGCGCTGAACCTGCTGAAGCGGGCTTTAAGCGCCACCGGATATGAGGAGATTTCTCTGCTTTCGCTTTCCACCACCGATTATTCTCAGCTGGCGGAACTGCTGTTGAACAGCGCTGAACTACTGAATGACCCGGGCCTCTCGCTTTCCTATCCGTCTTTGAGGCCGGATGCTTTTACAAGGGAAATGGCCGACAGCATCAGCGGCGGCAGGAAGACCGGTCTTACTTTTGCGCCCGAAGCCGGCAGCGAGCGGCTTCGTTCCATAATTAACAAGGATTTGCGGGACGAGGATTTATTCCGGGCGTTGGAAATCGCTTCCCAAGCCGGATGGCGGTCCGCCAAGCTGTACTTCATTGTGGGCTTGCCTGGGGAGAGGGATGAAGATGTGGAGGGGATAGTCCGGCTCGCCAAGCGCTGTCAGCAGATTATGGGCACTTCCAAGAAGAAGCCTCTGCATATATCACTTTCCGTACTTTCACCCAAGCCGCACACTCCGTTTCAGAGGACGGGGATGCTGGCGTCGGATGATGTGAGACGGCGAATCGGTATTGTCCGCCGCGGGCTGAGCAATCCGCGCTTTAAGGTAAGCTTTCATTTGCCGGAGATGACGATGGTTGAGACTTTGGTGGCCCGGGGAGACAGACGCATAGGGAGAGTGATTGAAAGGGTTTATCGCGCCGGGGGCCGGTTGGAAGGGTGGAGCGAAGAGTTTAATTTCAACCGCTGGGACGATGCGATGAAAGCGGAAGGGTTGGATTGGGATATTTTCATCGGGGCGTTTCCGGAGGGTATCAGGCTTCCCTGGAGCCATATCCGGACCGGGATTAAGGATGATTTCTTTGCGGAGGAATGGGATAAAGCTCAGGCGATAGTCAAGACTCCCGATTGCCGTTGGAAATGTTCCCAATGCGGCTTAGAATGTCCGCCTCCGCCCAGACCGCAGAGGGGCTATAAACCGTTCACAGGCAATCGAAGATTAGAGACAGCCTTACCTAAAGCGAGGATGCGCTTCAAATTCGCCCGCACAGGTCAAGCGAAATATATTTCCCATCTGGAAACGGCGAAGTTAGTTGAACGGGGGTTAAGGCGGGTTCAGACGCCGTTGGCGTATTCACAGGGGTTTCATCCGCATCCTCGCATATCGTTCGGGCCCGCTCTGCCGCTGGGGTATGAGACGGAGGGTGATTATTTCGATGTGCTTTTAACTGAGCCGGTCGATAATGTGTTGGGAAAGCTGAACGGAGCCTTTCACGGCGGGTTTGAACTGCTTGAGTGGACGGCGATACCCCTTTCGGCGGAATCCTTG
Source organism: Candidatus Tariuqbacter arcticus (assembly GCA_013202315.1). GTDB lineage: Bacteria > Electryoneota > Tariuqbacteria > Tariuqbacterales > Tariuqbacteraceae > Tariuqbacter > Tariuqbacter arcticus. Next base: position 13,090 of record JABMRZ010000447.1, read on the forward strand.
AGTTCACTGATAAATTATTTAGCCTATGAGGTCCGGCTGGGGGAGGTCGACCAGGGAATCATTCGCCTAATCGATGCGGTTAAGAGGGGTGAATCTCTAATAGTGTTCGACCGTAAAGGCGGTGAATGGGAAATATCCGAATATATTCGGCGGTTTGAGCTTGAAGGAGAGGTTTTAAGGTTCGATGTGTTGATTGTTGAGGGGAAGCACCCTCGCCCGGATGCAATTCTACGGAAAGCGGGGTGTGAAAGCTGGGATGGGAGTATCAGCAGGTTCGGATGTTTCAGGTTAAGGGGCGAGGAATTACTCGACCCTATGAAAATTGTATGATAAATCGTATTAATTTTATGAAGAGATTTTTAGCTATGAAAAAAGAAATTATTATAAATTCAACCTCGATTGAAACCAGGATAGCCCTGTTAGAAGACGGTCAGTTGGTGGAATTATTGGTCGAAAGGCCTCAGTATGAACGTAATGTGGGGAGTATATATAAGGGGGTAGTGCGTAAAGTTATGCCCGGTATGGAGGCGGCTTTCATCGATATTGGATGGGAACAGGACGCTTTTTTACATTTCTCCGATTTATCGGATTTGGCGGTCAATGAAGATGGGGAGGTCGATGAAGTTGTTAATGCCGCAAATCATGATAAATACAGAAATCTTAGCAACGGGCAGGAGATATTAGTTCAGATTGTCAAGGAGCCTTTGGGCAACAAGGGACCCCGCGTGACCACTCAAGTGGCTCTGCCCGGCAGGTCGGTCGTTTTGGTGCCCTATCATTCGCATATCGGCGTCTCACGCAGAATTACCGATCACAAAGAGCGGAGACGATTGAAAGCCCTCGCTTCCAAAATCAAGCCTGAGGGATTCGGAGTAATAGTACGCACCGTTGCTGAAACCAAGTCCGGGGAAGATTTGAAGAATGATATGAACAGCCAACTGAGTCAGTGGAGGCGGTTGGAGAAGAAAATCGCCAATGCTCAGGCGAAGACCTTGATTTTCAAGGATATGTCCATGGCCTCATCGGTTATCAGGGATCTGTTCACCAGCGATATTAGCAGCTTGGTGGTCGATTCCAAACAGCTCTTTCGGCAGATAAATAAATATCTGTCCGAAGTGGCGGTGCATTTATTGGAAAAAGTGAGTCTATATTCCGGCGGGAAACCCATATTCGATCATTACGATATTGAATCGGAGATTGAAAAATCCCTCGCTCGGAAAGTATGGCTTGAAGGCGGCGGATATATCATCATCGAACAGACCGAAGCTCTGGTCACTATCGATGTAAATTCAGGCAGGTTTATGGGCAAGCAGGCTCACGAGGATAATTCTCTGAAAGTGAATCTGCGGGCTGCCCGCGAGATCACCCGTCAACTCAAGCTGAGAGATTTGGGTGGTCTTATAGTTATTGATTTCATTGACTTATGGGAGGAAAGGAACCGAAAAAAAGTCTACGATGAAATAAGAAAGGAGCTTAAGCGCGATCGCTCCAAAAGCGATATTACACCCATATCTCAATTCGGACTGATGGAGATGACCAGGCAGAGGATCAAGCCAAGCCTGATGTACACCTTTAACGAACCCTGTCCAACCTGCAATGGAACGGGTATGGTTCCTTCGCGGGAGACGGTATCCACCGAAATCGAAAGGTGGGTGAAGCGTTTTCACAGCCGCACAAAAGAAAAAAAACTGGAAATCACCTTGAGCCCGGAATTGTACGAATATATGACTCAGGGATTCAAGAATCGAGTGAGACAAATGATGTTGAAAAACGGTATATTAATTAAGCTGCTAAGAGATGAAAGCCTGAAGATCGACGATTATATTTGTTATTCTTCAAAGCAGGATAAAATTGTAACCGATAGTTATCGTTATTGATATATGAGATTCTAATAATTTTTGTTTTGAAGACGGATAATAATTTGAGATAAAATTGACTTTATTGAATAAAATTATTAAATTTATTGTCTTGAAATATTTCTACAAGATGGAGCGGTTAGATGTACGGATATGCAGAGATAAAAGGGCATCAATTTCGCCTAATTCCGGGGGAAGAGATAGAAGTACCCGCATTCGAGGTGGAAGTTGGCGGTGAAATCGATATATCCCCTTTACTGGTGTTCGCTGATGGAGAGCAGACATTTTTTGGCGGCGATTGCGCTGGTTTTACCGCTAAAGCTACAGTTATAGCGCACGGTAAATACCCGAAGATTATTATATTCAAGAAGAAGCGCCGCAAGGGGTATAAAGTCACCAGGGGCCATCGCCAGAAATTCACAACTCTACGCATCGATGAAATCGTGAAAATCGAGGAGGCAGAATAATGGCGCATAAGAAAGGCGTGGGTTCATCGCGCAATGGCAGAGATTCCAATCCCAAGATGCTCGGAGTCAAGCGTTCGGCGGGGCAGTTTGTGCGCGCTGGCAGCATCATCGCCAGGCAGAATGGGACCCATTTTCACCCAGGACGAAATGTCGGGCTCGGCAGTGATTATACTGTTTTTGCGCTGGTGGATGGGGTGGTGGAGTTTAAGACGAGTAAGAGAGGGAAGAAGATATCGGTCATCCCTGAAGCGGTTGTATAGGCGGTTATTGCGCTAAAACCGGGGAAAATGTCGATTTTACTTTGATGTGATGATGAGTACATTTCATTTGTCACTTGTCATTTGTATCAGTATAAGTCGATATTTTATCGGACAATTTTTTACTTGATACTTGTTACTTGATACTTATTCACTCTCAAATCCGTCATTGCGGATTCCGGCTCGGCTAAGTTAGGGATGTTATTTTTTGCCAATGGCGCATAAACTGTCTATAGTAGAGTCAGCGGGGCAGCCCCTCGCTTAATAATACCAAACAGCCTTTGTAAGGCGTTAAAAAAACAATTAATAAATTTCCAAGAAGGAGGTTCATTTAATGTTGAATAAGATAGGATTAATCGGCGGCGGCAATATCGGCGGGGTGTTATTCGCTGAAATAGCCAAGCGTCGTCTGGCGAAGCGGATCGGTTTGATCGATGTGAAGCCGCCGGATTTAGCCAAGGGCAAGGCTTTGGACATCGCCGAAGGTTCGCCCACAATTATGGCGGATTTTGATTATGATGCCAGCAAGGAATATGATGCGCTTGAAGGCTCCGACCTGGTGATTAACACCGCCGGCGTTCCCCGCACAAAGCGTCCTGACGGCACCATCCCTACCCGGGAAGAACTATTGGCGACCAATCTTAAGATCACCAAATCGGTGGCTGAAGGGATTCAGAAGTATTGCCCGGAGGCGATCATTGTATCGATTGCGAATCCTTTGGACGCCATCGTGTATACTCTTTACAAGATTTTAAATCCGCCGAAGAACAAGCTGATGGGTATGGCGGGGCAGCTCGATTCCGGGCGCTACCGCTATTTCATCGCCAAGGAAGCTGGGGTTTCAGTGGAGAATGTGGAAGCGTTAGTTTTAGGCGGGCACGGCGACACTATGGTGCCGGTTCGTTCATGCTGCCGTATCGCCGGTATGCCGGTGGAGAAATTCGTTGCCGCTGACAAGCTGGAAGCGATTGAAACCCGCACTCGAAAGGCTGGCGGGGAAGTGGTCGGCTTATTGGGAACTGGTTCGGCTTTTGTTTCTCCGGCATGGGCGGCTCTTGAAATGACCGAAGCCATCATCTATGACAAGAGTAAAATAGTCGCCACCTGCGCCCTGTTGGAAGGCGAGTATGGTATCGATGGTCTTTTCGTCGGGGTTCCAGCAATTCTGGACGCCGGTGGAGTGAAGAAGGTGGTTGAAGTAGATTTAAGCGAAGGCGAAAAGGCGGCGCTGGCTCATTCGGTGGAAGCGGTGAGCAAGACTTGCGCCGAAGTCGATGAAATGCTGGCAGGACTATAGTATCTTTTGAATAAGTATTAATAGAGCCGGGAGATAGAATATCTTCCGGCTTTTTGTGTATAATCAATGTAGATTTAAAATCATCAATATGATATATTAGGCGCTTATTGCGCTGACATCGACAAAAAATTGTCTATGTCACTATATTGTATTATTGGATATCTCAAA
>JABMRZ010000448.1 GCA_013202315.1 Candidatus Tariuqbacter arcticus
ACTAAAATGTCTTGCCAGTTTCTAAGGATTCCGGAGAGCAGAACCCAAACCGCCCTATCATCGTTGTTCAATTTGAGCTTTTTATGATTTCACTGATGAACCATTAGCTGATATCGGAGGGCGAGGTTTTCTAATATAAGCCGTTTCCTTGAGAATAAGGATTTTCTGAGCGTTCCGAGGAACAATTTGATTATTTGTGTCATGGTATTATATTATTAAAGAACACGAAAAATCGCAAATCCTAAGGCGGATGACATTTCGAAGAGGGAGAAGTAGCGCTTTATAGAATTTCAGAATAATCAACTTCACCGCCCGCCCTTTCGGTTCCGGCAAGACCAGCGGGGCGGCTTATGATTTGACTGGATTAGTAGAATGCCACCTGTCTTACTTGATTGTCTGAACCGGCGGGCGGCGCAAAGCGGCAATAATCAATGCTGTTGCCATAATTGTAAGGATTCTGGCGACGCACTGTGGATTTCAATGCCCGATTCGGTCCTATTGAAGATGCCAGAAATTTCTGCCGGGAATTTTTCACCTGGTATAATCAGGAACACCGGCATACCGGAATCGCATTGCTGACACCGGAAATGGTGCATTATAGTAAGACAGAAGAATTTATCTGAAAAAGGAATGAAGTTTTGATGCAGGGGTTTCTAAAATATCCTGACAGATTTAAGAGGCGAATTCTTAAAGCGACGGAATTACCAAATGTGGTCTGAATCAATCCACCGAAACTTGAAATTGAAAATTCAAAGGGCTTATTTTGAACCCAAAACTGTCCAACTTTGCTTGACAGATACCGAAGCGTTCAAAAAATTAATACTATAGCCAATATAGTTATATTGGATTATTTGAAAAAAGTCTCGTATCTCTTAATGACTATATCCGTATCTAATAGCAGGAGACCATTTGTTCAATATTTTTCAGATTATCCAGGAGATTAATCCTGAATATAATCATGAAGCCCTGGCAAATATCTGTTTTGAATATTACCCTAAAATTTACCGATATATTTATTATCGCATTCAACAGAAGGAAGAAGCTGAAGATATTACATCGGAAGTATTTCTCCGGCTTGTAAAATCGGTGGATAAAATCAAAGGCGGTTTTCAAGGCTGGTTATACAAAATCGCTGAAAATCTGCTTGTAGACTACTTTCGCCGTAGAGGAGTCAGGGTTAGAGTTATGGAGACTGTCGAAGATTTGGACGCAATCCCGGAAGAAAAATCTGACACTATGGAATTATTAAAACAGGATGATTTAGAGCGGGACATGAAGTTTCTTACCACTGACCAGTATAAGATGATAATACTGAAATATGTAGAGGGGTATTCTACGAAAGAAATAGCTGAAATTATGCATAAAAGTGTCGGGGCAATTAAAGCTCTTCAGTTTCGAGCATTAGAGACATTACGGAAATTTTTCACCGAGGATACTAATGACTAATGAACAAGCCAGTTTTGAAGATATTCTCGATCTTTGTATCGAAAGATTAAGAAATGGCGAATCCAAAGAAAGTATCTTATCATCATACCCGGAGTATATGAACCAGCTGGAAGCCCACCTGCACCTTTCCGAATCTTATGACAAGTTCACTCGGGTAGAACCTGATAAATCCGCAATACACAAAACAATCTTTGCTATGGGAGCAGCATCAAGCGAGAAAAGAACACGACGATCCTTCCTGCTCAGGCTGCAGCCTTCGTTGGCTTGGGCTGCCAGTCTGATTCTTGTATTTATTTTTGCGGGATACTCTGCTGTTTCGTTTGCAGATAACAGTATGCCCGGCGATTTTCTGTATCCCTTAAAACTTGCTACGGAGAAAATTCGGCTTGTCCTAACATCCACCCCTGAAGGTGAGATAGAATTACGCATAACACTGTCGGAAAAGAGGCTTCGGGAAGTAGTGGCTTTAGCACGAAAAGGCAATATCGATAGCATGATTATTAATGCTATGTTGAGTGAAACAAAGATCGCACTGGAAAGCCTGGAACAGTTACCTGCTTCACGAAAAGAAATTGTGAAAACAAAGCTCGGTTATTTCAGCGGTTATCAGAGTAACATTTTAACTAATCTGTTAAATGTGGTCCCGGAGGACGATGGCGAGGTACTTTCGGGGGCTATAAAAACATGCAGTGAAAGGTTTTTAGAATGCTGCCGGATTGATAGAGTGCAGAATAATCATAATGAAGAAACACAGGAAAACGAGAATACAACCAACCACACAATCTGTCCTTTTGTAAAAACAAGATAAACCCTCATGCCGGTTCCCGGCACAACTTAGAGTGAAAATTGGG
>JABMRZ010000449.1 GCA_013202315.1 Candidatus Tariuqbacter arcticus
ACTCAAAGTTGTCATCCCGAACTTCTTTAGGGATCTCATAGATGCTGAAACAAGTTCATCATGACATTGTCTTTAAAGAATTACTTCAAACAAATATAGTGTTACAATTTTTTTAACCACGAATGAACACGAATAAAACACGAATATTTAACTCATTAGAAAATAAAGGATTCTGTATCGATAAAATGGACTAAGTATTCTATAATTCACTATTGCTTGGGTTATTATTTCCCGATTTTTTTTCTGGGAAGAGCGTTGTCTGATGAGACTGCTCAGCAGGAAAATCCTTGTCCCTCGGCAAGTCTTTCAGACTGCTGAGCCCGAAATATCTTAGGAACTCGTTGGTGGTGGAGTAAATTAACGGTCTTCCAGGCGCAGATTGTCTGCCTGAGATTTTTATTAGCCCCCGTTCGAGCAGACCGTGCAGCACACTATCTGAATTGACTCCCCGTATTTCCTCGATGTCGATGCGGGTCACCGGCTGGCGGTAAGCGATTATCGCCAGGGTTTCGAGCGCATTGCGTGTAAGTCCCGACCTTCTCCTCGCCGTCCAAAGTTTTTCGATGTATCGGTGGTATTTGGGCAGAGTGTATAACTGATAGCCTTCAGCGATGTTTTGGATTTCGAAGCTTCTGCCGGTTTTACTGTATTCGCGGTTGAGTGCGAGGACGACTTTCCGGTAGATTTCAGGATTTCCCACTTCTAAAGCGGTTCTGATTTGTTGATTGGTCAGCGGCAAATCCGAAGACAAGAGCAACGCTTCGACAGCTTGGCAGAGGTGTCTGAAATCTATGTAGTTACTATCATCAGGCATCGTTATCTTCGTCAACCATGATGATTATTTTCCCAAAGAGACGGGCTTGTTTGAGCTTCAGGACATTTTGTTTAACTAATTCCAAGAGCGCAATAAATGTGCTCACTAAATAGAGTTTATCCAAACCCTCGGTTAATTCCAGGAAACTCATTTTACCGGAAGGGGCGAGTTTAGCGCGTATGTAATCCATCCGTTCCTGAATATCTATCAGGGGGGCTGAAATCAGTCTGGGGAGCGTTTCCGGCGAAGCCCGCACAGTATCTACGAACAGGCGATAAAGGTCGTAAGAGGAGACATCTATCTGCAGATTATCAAAGAAACCCAGTGTGGAAGTGTCGAACCCATGCGGGAAAAAGCGTGAACGTTCAATTTCATACCGTTTGAGCTCTTCACCGATCTGCTTGAACTTTTGGTATTCGAGTAGTTTCTCCACCAGGGGCATTCTGGGGTCTTCGGCTTCATCATCATCAGTCTGCGGGCGTGGCAGGAGCATCTGCGCTTTGATATGCAACAGATAGGACACCATCAGGATGAATTCGCCCGCAATTTCCAAGTTCAAATCCTGCATTGTGTCCAGCGCGGACAGGTATTGGCGGATAATTTGGCTGATGGGAATATCGTGGATGTCGATTTCCTGCTGGCGAATGAGGTAGAGCAGGAGGTCTAAGGGACCCTCGAAACGATTCAATTTCACCTGAGGGGCTTCCAGTATCATCCTATCCCCATAGCGTTCCTGACGGCTTCCATCGTTTGGGCGGCTTCGATATGAGCTTTTTCAGCGCCGTCTTTAAGGATGTCTCGAACCGCGTCCATATCGGCGATAATTTTTTCCCGGCGATGGCGGATGGGAGCGAGGAATTCATTTATTTTATCGGCGCAGCGTTTCTTGCAGTCCACGCAGCCCAATACTCCGTTACGGCAGTCCGCTACAATTTCCGGAGTTTCGGCAGGATTGAACTTTTGATGCCAGTGATATACATTGCAGATATCGGGATTGCCGGGGTCGTTTTTATGAATTTTTTTCGGGTCGGTGATGGCTGACTTAACTACTTCGAGTACTTTTTCCGGCTTGTCGGATATTAATATCACATTTCCTATAGATTTCGACATCCGTTTGCCATCGGGTCCCGGCAGGCGGGGGAACCGGGTTAATTTCCCTTGGGGCAGACGGAATACTTCACCGTATACTCGGTTGAACCTGCGGGCGATTTCGCGGCATAGTTCGATATGCGGGAGCTGGTCTTCACCCACAGGCACCAGGTGCGCTTGATACAGCAGAATATCCGCCGCCTGCAAAACCGGATACCCCAGATGTCCATAGGAGATTTTTTCTTCCAAGCCGAGGGCTCGAGCCTGTTCCTTGACCGCAGGATTCCTTTCCAGGCGAGCTTTGGTGACCAGCATTGAAAAAATCAGGAACAGTTCGGCATGTTCTTTCACTTCAGATTGAGCGAAGATAGGGCTCTTTTCCGGGTCAATTCCGGCGGCGAGCCAATCCGCCACCATCTCTTCAGTCAACTTTCTGATGCGGTTGGTATGTTCATAATCAGTAGTGAGAACATGCCAATCCGCCACTAAGTGGAAGTTTTGATATTCATCCTGCAGAGTGACCCAATTTTCCAATGCGCCTACATAATGTCCAAGGTGGAGCTTTCCTGTTGGGCGCATTCCGCTTAGAATCCGTTTTCTCATAATCTGAAAAAGTTAATTAAAAAAATGGAAATAAGCAAATTATTCGTTTAGAAGGAGGAGGAGGTGAAATTTATAAGGAGTGATTATAAAGTTCTTTGGAAAATATTTGATTCCGGGTAATTATTTAAGATTTACCCGGGCAAGAATATAAACAGTTAGAACTTCATTTCATACCCGCAGATTTAAAATCCGATTGCTCTATATTTTACAAACAGCGAATGCCTTTTAATGCCGGTGATAGAGAGCCAAAAAGCCAGGACTACGGTGTAATTTAAGATTTCTTTCGCTCTCAATCAAATGAGAAGCGAAACCCTCATTAGAGGGTCTCTTCCGCGAATCCTCGCACAACGTAGAATGAAAATAATCGGCTCGCGTGCTTGCTTTCCGGTTATTTTCAGATTAAATTAAATATTTTTATCCCTTGCGTTCCTTGTATCCCTGTAAATTTTAATAAGTTGAAATGTTAATGTAAGAGATGAAATCTTACATCGAATGAGTAAATATCTAACCCCTAAACCCTAATTCCTAATTCCTATTTCCAAGATAAAATGCTAATCCGCTGGATATACTACCTAACACCGAGGCTGATTCTGGGGATTATCGCTTCGATATTCACAGCTTATGGAGCGTTATACATCCTTAATGAGCGCCTCTTCATCGAGAATATGGGTCTTTTCACCCTCACTATTTTCCTTGCATCCATAGCGGCTCTTCTAACCACCTGGTATCTGTGGACAGCGGGCGGAAAAATACTGCTGCGCTCGTCACTCAACCGCGCCGTTATAGCGGAAGAAAATAAAGATTATACCACCGGACGGAAATTGTTCCGCCGAGCCCGGGCGATAATTGAATCCTCCCATTTAATCCCCCGTCCATCGGGAGTAGAATATAGAAAATATATCAGGCGCTGCGCCCAATTCTTAAGCGGATGCGGAATGAACGACAGCGAAGCCATTCAAATCTACCAACGATACCTGCATCAGAACCCGGGCGATGAAACCTTCATCCAAAGAATAATCCCCTTGGTAATGACAGCAGACTATATTCGCCGCGAAAATCTCCCGTTCCTCAGCGAACTTCACCATTCGGTTCCAGAATTCACCGATTACACCAATTTCCTGGCGAAACAATATATCAGTATGGAGATTTACAATGCGGATTCCCAAGATATAATGCTTGATTCGATAAGGGCGGAATCCTCCCTGAAAGAACAGTGCTTGAAATTCCTGCTCCCGCGTATGCTGGAACAAGAACGCACCGACCCTAAAGCGCTCGAAGTCTACCTTGAATCCTTCCAATCAAATTTGGAGCATCGCTATTTAAAACCGATGATGGGGCGGGTGGCGGAAAAAGCGCGCTTCGAGGAAAAGCCCGGTCCCCTTTCGGATATGATTAGGGAAGCCTTCGATTCCCTCCCAAAAGAAGAACGCGAAGAAATCAGAGCCTTCATCAGAACCGAACGACTCGAACAAATCCCCCTGGAAAGCGAAAGCAAACCCGCCTTAACGGAAGAACCCCCGCCGCAAGAAGCAGTCTATAAACCACATCGAATCGATATCGCCAGGATTTTCCTAAAAGCATGCGGCGCTATTATCACATCGATATCATCACTATTCCACGCTTTAACCGCCGCTATAAAAGGGATAGTCAAACACTGGCGCATCTTCAGATGGATAGGAGCGGCGTTAATTATCGCCGCCGTCAGCTTCGGAATAGCGAAGGTCATAATCTCAGAACGCAGCGCCGCCGTCCAGGCTTCATTGGAAGTGTATTCCGATAAAAAATTCACCATCCAGGTGGCGGCTTTCAAGGATAGAGCCCGCGCCGAAGGAATGATGAAAAAGATGAATATCCGGGATATGAAGCCCTATTTAGTAATCGCCGGCGAAAATCCCACCTGGTACCAAATCCGCATCGGTCATTTCGACACCCGCAGCCAAGCTCAACAAACCGCCAACCGGCTGAAATCATCGAAACAAATCTCGGACTACTTCGTAGCCAATTTCATCCCCGGTATTTATATCGAATGAAATCAAGCAAATAAGAAGGTGTTACGATTTTATTTTCTTTGAACCGCTGATTTCCGCTGATTTTTTTGGTTGCGCTGATTTCCTAGAAAAGTTTATTCTGCATTATCTTTATATAGTGATTTTCATAAAGAATTTACGATTAAGCAACTGTCATTCCCGCGAAACAGTCCGTCTGAAAGTAGTAAATTTCTTGTTTCTTTGACGGTAATTAATTCACAGGCTATTATGGAAATTATGGAAATAAAAGAAGTTGATATATCCATCATA
>JABMRZ010000450.1 GCA_013202315.1 Candidatus Tariuqbacter arcticus
ACACTTTTAAATGGATACGATATCGTAGGGGTTTTATTAATCAAACCCCTACAAAACAATACTATAAATACTCATAGAGGGGCAATTCATGAATTGCCCCTACATAAAATAATCGGTAATTCTTTTCGGGAATCACTATAAAAGACTTTTATGAGGTTTTATACTGACACTAAGAAATAATTTCCGATTTTCCTCAACTTGTCATTCCGGCTTGTCCGGAATCGTTATCTTTGTTTTTCTTAAAGATGGATTCACGCTTTCGCGGGAATGACAGCTAAATAAACCATAAACCCTATTATCAGGATGAAGCGTGGTGGTTTCAATCGAAGGCAGTGCTGGGCTGAGTTATCAGGATGACCCGAATTACATCACGCTCCTGGTCGATATAATAGCCCTTTATGAAAAGGGCTTCAGTTTCTTGAGCATAATTACTCTTAATGCGGGAACACTCGCGCATAACATTCAATTCTTCCGGACTGGGTAAGAGGGGATAATTCATCCCAATGGAACCAAGCCGCCGGGTGAGTTGTTTCTGGTCGAATATTGTCATCACCCCCATATTGAATTGCAGGCATCTTCTGGCGATAACTTCATAAGAGGCGTGGGGGTATAATTCTTTCAACCTTTCCAAATCCATCCCCTTTGAATCGGGGATGAAGTCTCTTTCCGGCAGCATCAATTCGGCGGCTAATTGGTCGGCTTCCCTCTCTTCAATATCGTCAGGCTCAGCAGGATGTCCCAATATGATATGCGCCAGTTCATGGCAAAAGGTCCAATTGCGTCTTTCCGGCGGGTTGAGTTCATTGAGGACGATTTCATCGTCTTTATCTTCCAATTTGTATCCTCGAACGCCTTCACCTAACGGATGCAGCCGGAAATTCACTTTATACTGTTCCGCCAGTCTGCGTATGAAGTCAAATTCGGGATTGTCCGAAAGGTAAGATGAATTCATACCCGTTCAACGCTGTTTTACGATATATATTTTTTCAGGGTAGTATGGAGCAGCAACAGGGCGGCTCGCGCGGATTGAAGCCGGTTGAGATTACGGTTATCCTGGAAACTGAATTTGGAAATGTCCAACCCTTCCGGATGAGCGATGGCGATATAAGTAGTGCCGACCGGTTTTGGGGGAGCGCCGCCGGTGGGTCCGGCGATGCCGGTGATACTGAGGGCGAAATCGGCTTTCGCCCAGTTGGCTGCGCCTTCAGCCATTTTCCCGGCGACTTGGGCGCTGACCGCGCCGTGTTTTTCGATTAATCCTTCGGGGACTCCGAGCATATCGGATTTCGCCTGATTGGAATAGGTGATGAAGCCGCGTCTGAAATATCTGGAAGCGCCGGGGATGTCGGTTATCATAGCTCCGAGTAGCCCGCCGGTGCAGGATTCAGCGATTGTTAAGCGCCAATTATTCGCAGTTAGGATTTCACCGATGACCTCCGCCAATTCAATATCGCCTTGTCCGTAAATAACATCGCCAATTTGGGAGACTATCCGTTCTTCAGCTTGGTCGAGCAGGGCATTTGCGGTTTCGATAGATTCAGCCTCGGTGGATATCCGCAAATCGACGCCGAAGTATTTGGGGAGATAGGCGAGTTTGATCCCTTCCATTTCCCAATCACCAATTCTTTCGCTGAGGATGGCTTCGCTGACGCCGGCAGTTCTGAATACCCGATATAGGAAGGGTCTCACTCGATTTTCATCGATCAAGAGGGGGAAGATGAATTTTTCAGCCATTCCTTTCATCTCTGTAGGGACACCTGGGATCACAAAGCAGAGGAAATCGCCTTGACGGAAGAAGATGCCGGGAGCGGTTCCAAATTGATTATCGATTGGTTGGGCGCCTTGGGGGAATTCAGCCTGAACTTTCACACATTCCGGTATCTTGATGCCGCGGGCGCGGTATTTTTTTTCGATGATTTCTGAAAGGGTGGGATTGAAGAGGAGTTGTGCGCCGAAGAAATCCGCCACTGCGGGGCGGGTGATATCGTCCTGAGTGGGTCCCAGACCGCCGGTGATGATGGCTGCGCCGCTGTTGTTTTGGGCATCCTGCAATGCGTTTTGAATTTCGGATTTGTCGTCGCCAACTGCGATTATTCGCTTGACTGTGACGCCGATTTTGGTTAATTCAGAAGCGAGATAGTGGCTGTTAGTGTCCTGCCGCTGACCGAGGAGGATTTCATCACCGATGATTAATATATATGCCCAGGATTTTTTATCCATATTTTGTCATTTAGCGGAGTTTTCCAAATTGGATTTGGTGAAGTAGAGCAATCCGGAAATTACCGTCACCACCATACTAACAAGAACAAGAAAATGAATGAGCGGGAGGAAATATTTATCATCGAGGAATTCTAATCTGATGCCGATGGTGGGCAGAAAATCCCTGAAGTTGAAATAGACCAGTGAGAATATAATCGCCACCAGTTGAAAGGTAGTTTTCAGCTTGCCCCAGAAGGAAGTGATGACTGGGGTGCTTTTCGAAATCGCCCACATTCTCAAGATAGTTATCCCGAATTCTCTGATGGCGATGATAATGATGTATATTAAAACTAAAGTGAATAGACCGCCAAAATTCTCTCGCAGCAGAATCGCTATGAATGCGGACAAAACGAGGAATTTGTCAGCCAAGGGGTCAGCAAAGCGGCCGAATTCGGTGACTTCTTTGCGGCGGCGGGCGAGTTTGCCGTCATAGTGGTCGGTGATGGCGCCGGTGATGAAAGCCACGGTTGCGAGGAATTGGAGCGCCGGTGAATCGGAAAAAAATAGAATCAGAAACACCGGCACTAAAATAATCCTTATTACAGTTAATATGTTGGAGATAGTCAACAGCATCATCATTTGTCAATGGTCATTGGTCTTTTTTCCCGCATCGTTCCAGCAGTTCATCCCATCGTTTGTCGACTTCGGCTTGAAGTTCATCTAACATATAGCGGTTTTTCGGGGTGAACAAGTGGTGGAAACGCCCCTGTCCCTTCAGCCATTCTTCGACGGGAAGTTTTTCCTTGGGCTTGCGGTTCAGTTTCCAAACGCCGTTATCAACTTCATAGATGGGCCAGAAGCAGGTATCCACCGCCAATTGATTGTAGTGCATTGTGAGTTCGGGTGAATATTTCCAGCCGGGGACACAGGGCGACAAGATATTTATGAAAGCGGGACCATCGACATTGAAAGCCTTTTCTAATTTGCGGTAGAGGTCATTCCAATGGAAGCCGGTGGCTTGGGCGACAAAGGGGATATGATGCGCCGCCATAATGGCGGTCAGGTCTTTCCTTTCGCCGCGCCGTCCGGCGCTTTGGCTGCCGGTTGGAGTAGTGGAGGTGTTGGAACCCATCGGTGTGGAGGATGAACGCTGGTTGCCGGTGTTCTGATAGGCTTCGTTATCGTAGCATATATAGACCATATTATGCCCGCGTTCCATCGCTCCGGATAGTGATTGCAGTCCGATGTCGTAGGTTCCGCCGTCTCCGCCGACGGCGAGGAATTTGAATTCGGTGTCCAGTTTCCCCCGCCTGCGCAGGGATCGATAGCCCGCTTCGACCCCGCTGATGGTGGCGGCGCTGTTTTCAAAAGCGCTGTGGATGAACGAGTTCCTCCAGGCTGTATATGGATAGATAGTGGTTGATACTTCCAAACATCCGGTGGCGATGCAAATGACGGAATGGGGTCCCGCCGCTCGCAGGGCGAGCCGGAATAAATGGGGTGCGCCGCATCCGGGGCATAATCTATGTCCGCCGGCGAGCATTTCCGGCATCTTCACCAAGTCTTTTAATTTTGCCATTTATATTCTCCTAAGCGGTTGCTTTTTGTTTTTTTGGTGTTCGTTTTTTGGGTTGTTTTTTTATTGGTATAAGATAGTGTTCAATCTCGACCTTATTAAAGTCCTTGAATCTTTTGGATGCACCGAGTATTTCTATACCCACAAGGTGACCATTATTATCTATGTCGTAACTAACGATATCTTCTTCAATGTCGATATTATCAACCGGCCTTTCATCGCTGAACTTAATATAAAGGACATCGACTTCGGGGTCATAGGTTATTTTCATAATTTGCCTCGCTTGCTTTTCAGGACAACAGTAACAATTACAATTTTATTTTCCTCGATTGCGCAAACAACTTTAAGATACCCCTCAGGTATCTTTTTCCAATGAACTTCGTGACCTAATTTATCTTTAGATGTATTATCAGGAGCATTTACCGTTTCTGATAAAATTTCATCAGGCAATTTCAATTTCCTAAACCTGCCTTTTGCATGCCTCGATAATTTTATTTTCACTTGAGTTCCAGATATTTAATCTCAGTAAAAATGCCTCATTAACCGAACCTAAATTTCCCGGTTTTATCTAAGAGAAATAATTCCAGCAATTGATGGAAGCACAGTTGCTGTGTTTTCTCTAAGCGCTTGCCGCTTCCTTCTTTTTGCTTTGTTTTTTAGGTCGTTTTTTGATAGGAAGGGGATAGTGAATAAATTCGACTTGGTTGAAGTCTTTGTATCTTTCTGAAGCGTCCAGGATTTCTATACTGACAAGGTGATCCTCATCGTCTATTTCATAAAAAACACCCGGTTCAATATTGACGCTTTCAACGGGCATTTTAGAAGTCAATTGAATATACAGGACATCCGCTTCGGGGTCATAGGTTATTTTCATTGTTTACTCTTATAAATAACGGTTATGTCGGGATTGAGACAATGCCGACGCCACGGAAAAAATACACATACAGTGGAGTCGGGTTCGCCTCGAACTGGCCTTTTTTAAAAAGCTAAAGTATTACAATATAAGGTCTTGGGATATTATATTTAGAAACTGGGAGACCCAATTCCAATACTTAACATGATACTCAAATCAGGCTTGGTTTCCTTACTATGCTCCAAATTAAATTCCAATGATGCATTTAAATGCCTGACCAATTCATATATTGAGCCTAATGTCAGGTTATTTGACCAATATTTGTAATCTTCGTATTTGGAGTATGCGAAGGTTTCCATCGCATAATGCCTTAATTCTGCTGATACGACTTTTTCTATATCAGCACCAGCATTTATATAAAGAACACTTGTGGGAGAAACCTGTTCGAATATGGAGGCTCTTGGCTGTATGGTAAAATCTTTGTAAAAAAATGTCCTTATGTATGAAAGGGCGATATTAATCGGCGGATCATCATCATAATAAATCTCTTCTTTTACAAACTCGTAATGGATGCCGAGCTTGATTTCTTCACCGCTCTCCTTATAATGATAGGATTTATCTATCACATCTTTCAGAGCCGTTATTATTACAATGTCAGGATCTGCAGTTAAAAGACCCATATCTCTCAATTCCCGCAAAGCTTTATAAGTTTCGTCAGCGCTATCCCAGTTGTTTATCAATATATCCATCAAGCGATGCATTTCTTCCTTGTTTAGTTTTCTGCTGAGCAGGTTATTATCATGAAGAATTTTTAAAAATTTGTTTGTCCTGTCGTATTTAGCGCTTGGGTATAGTTTCCCAATACCGGCGCCGGCATAAATCGCCACATTGGTTTCAGGCTTCTTTCCCTGCTGGTTCCAGCCGTTGTCATATTTAAATTGAGGTTCACCAACGATGAACAGAGGTTTATCCATAAACTCACTATCCAAATAATGGTTATAGGTAAACCTGGCAAAATCGTTCTCAGGTCCAGCTTCACCGGTTAAGGAGATGTTTCCTGTAGCTTTTGAATTGTTCGAGATATTTGAGATCTCAAGTTTAAGTCTAGACATGGAAGATAAGTTCCGGCCCGGCTGCAGCTGTCGCCACTTATACCGTCCTTCAGAATTACCATATCCACTGCCTTCATCATATGAAGGCTTACGATAATTTAAATTCCCGGTAAAATAGTAGCCATAATCGGACATTTTCTGGAATTCCTCAAGAGGGATTTCCTGATACTCATCTGCGCCTTGCGCAAATGAGTTATGCCAGCACAGTAGACATAACAAACCAACTGTAATAGTTGTAATAGACTTCATTTTAATCCTCTCGATTAAATTTGGTGAAAAAATAGAATATTTTGTAATACTTTAACTTTCTGAAAAATAGTGGATCTAGAACGAATCCAGCGCCGCCTTGAATTCCGATGGGGTTCCGCCTTCCGGTTCGCGCAGGTTTATATAGCCGATGCGCTTCTCAACCTTGCCGGTCTCGACGATTTTCTGCAAATCGTTGAAGACCATATCGACATGTTGTAGGTCGATGGGTTTGCCCCCCAGTCCGTATATGTAGTTGACCATAGCGGGCGGGTTGTTGATGCCATAAAGAGCTGATTTTAATTCGATATGCACCGGACCGCCGTCAGCGCCGAAGGCGATTGAACGATCGAGCACTGCGCAGGCTTTCAAGCCGCCGATGATATCCTTCAGTTCTTCAGCGGGGAAGGGTCGGAACATACGCAGTTTCAACATCCCGGCTTTGACCCCCTTTTCACGGTGGACATCGACCATCTGCCGGACGGTTCCGGCGGTGGAGCCGAGCACCACGATGGCGATTTCCGCATCATCCATCTTGTAGGCTTCATAAAAATCGTAACAGCAGGCGACCGATTCGCCGAAGCGCTCTTTGAATTCTTTCCCCACTGCGCGAATGACGGGGGGCGAATTAAGCATACCTTGATTCTGTGAAATCTTATGTTCCATATAGGTGTCGGAGAAGGTCATAGCGCCGATGGTGATGGGTCTGTCGGGTTCTAACAGGGTGGGCAGTCCCGGTTTATATTCCCCTACGAAGTCCTTGACTTTATCATCATCGAAGATATGGACGACTTCAACTCCGTGACTGATGATGAACCCATCGAAGCAAATCATCACCGGTGCGAGGACATCTTGATGTTCGGCGATGCGCACCGCCTGGATGATGTTTTCGTAGACTTCCTGAGCGTTTTCGCTGTGCAGGTGAATCCATCCGGCGTCCCGGCATCCCATAGTGTCGGAATGGTCGCCTTGGATGTTGATGGGCGCGGAAAGCGCGCGGTTAATCACCGGCATAATGATGGGCAGTCTCAAAGCGGAAGCGATATACAGCATTTCGTGCATCAGCGCTAATCCGCAGGCGGCGGTGGAGGTCATCGCCCGCCCTCCGGCGGCGGCGGCGCCGATGGAAGCAGACATAGCTGAATGCTCCGATTCCACCAGCACTAATTCGGTGTCCACCAGACCATCCGCATCGAAGTCGGCGTATTTTTGTACTAAAGCGGTTTGCGGGGTTATGGGGTAAATTGCGACCACATCGGGGTTCACCTGACGCATGGCGTGAGCCCCCGATTCGCAGCCAGTCAATCCTAATATTTGGGTCATATTATTATTTCTCCGGTAGAATATTTTAGTTTGGTAGTGATATTTACATTTATTTTACTATATTATAATTACCTTTCAAGTGGACAGGATCAGTCGTTCTTAAGTTAAAGGAGTCTGCTTAAAACAAATCCCCTTATTTTCTTTGCCATTTCAAAAGCTTCTTTCGCCTCTTTTAAAGTTGGTTCTAACGGCTCTTCCGGATATCGTATGCTAATAGCATAATCAGTTAATTTATCTGCTTCCTCTTTAAATACGAAGATTTCATTGTCCTTATTCTCACACTTCGTTATTAATTCTCCAATTTCATGAGTTTTGGTAAAGGGTATACTGAGAAAGACGAGATATGCTTTCAAATACTTTTCAACGGCTTGTTGACAATGAAAGCAGATGCTTTCTGTTACAGCATCTGAGAACGATAGTTCGTGCTCAGCTGTGAGCAAATCTTTTTCTGCCTTTTTAATCCAGCTATTTATCAAGCCCTTTTTTGTTTTCATATATAACTTTTCCTCTTCGCAATACGCTGGTAATAAATGCTTCTTCAACCTCTTTCCATTCGTCAATTTCATCTTGAGTATATACAATTATATCCTTAGGAATATCGGTCATACCCCATAAATTCTTCCTAATTTCCCTCGCTCTTTTATATCTTGGCTGTTTATCATCCTTGACTATCACCAATAAATCAAGGTCGCTGTTTTCGGACGGATAACCATAAGCATAAGAACCGAAGATAATTATTTTTTCAGGCTTACAGCCGATGGTTATTCTCTCAACAATCTCATCTATTTCTTTCGGTGTGATCACTTTTACACCTATATCGAATTATTTTATATAATATTCTATGAATATAAGGAGTCAGCCTTTAGAAAAATAGTCTTAATTCACCCTTATTTATACCTGCCTGCTTTAGAATCTCAAATAGAGTTCCTTTCGGTAAATCCTTTTTATGAAGAGGAACAACTACTCTTCTTTTCATTTCCGGGTGGTAATATATATGATGGCTTCCTTTAATCCTATGCAGTATGAAACCTCTATTCTCGAGTACCTTTATAATCTTTTTAGTACCATAATACAAAAATTCGTGTTTTTTCTGG